>JANWXI010000059.1 GCA_025057415.1 Chitinophagales bacterium | reverse complement strand
TCCATATTACAATCACAATACTGACACCTACCAGAAAAGTCATCACCGGAAAATATAGGGCGTCTAACTTTGCTAATTTAAGTTGCAGGCGCCTGTACTTTTCACTTTCTTCAACAAAGCTGCTGAGCATGGTGCGCTCACATGCGTATGCCTGCACAACCCGAATACCTGAGTAGGTTTCCTGCGCAAATGTGGTAAGATCCGACAGCTTTGCCTGAATTCGCGACCCTGCGCTCTCAATTTTATCATTCAAGTAGTATATTAAAAAAGCAAGAACCGGCAATGGAATCAGCACATACAACGTCAATGTTTTGTTGAGCATCAGCATATAGGAAACACAAAAAATGATACTGAAAAGCAAATTGACACCGTACATAACTGCCGGGCCAATAAACATCCGCACCCGGCTAACATCTTCAGTTATACGATTCATCAAATCACCGGTATTGTTTTTACGGTAAAAGGCAAGGTCCAGGCGCTGGTAGTGGTCATAAATATCGGCTTTCATATCGCACTCTATCCGCCGCGAAACAACGATTATCGTCTGCCGCATCATAAACGTGAAGCCACCTGCCAGCAACGCAACCAAAAGATACTTTAAAAACAACATGACTATTTCTTTGCCTACGGAAATTGTAGAAGCACCATTGGGTAATGTTTGTTGTGCGGCTTGTGTAATTTTTTGGCTGATGAGATTTACAGCCGAGCCGGTGATGATAGGCGTATAACTGTTAAGTGCATTGGCGCTGATAACAAAAAATACACCTGCCAGCAAACGCCACCGGTATTTCCACAAATATTTTTTCAAAGGCGCAAACGCTTGGAGCATAATCCACAAACGGAAGCGAAAGTAATATTATATTGCGCTATACCGCTGATTTTAATAGGCGGGTACGTAAACAAGTACTTTTTCCTTGTAATAATCTTCGCTGAAATACCGGACTAATGGCACTTTGATAACTTCAGGGATACGAGCCGCAGCAATTTCATCCTCAATATTGCCGCCTTTGAGAGCTATCAGGCCATTGGCTATTGCATGACGGTTACGAGATAGAAACTTTCCTTTTGTCCATCGCAATAAATTATTCAGAGGAGCAACAGCACGAGTTACGATAAAATCGTATTGATATTTCATTTCCTCAGCCCGGCAGTGAAAAGTGAAAATGTTTTTAATACCGCAAGCATCACAAACGGCTTCCACAACACGCAATTTTTTACC
The DNA here is from genome assembly GCA_025057415.1 of Chitinophagales bacterium. Classification (GTDB taxonomy): domain Bacteria; phylum Bacteroidota; class Bacteroidia; order Chitinophagales; family LD1; genus Bog-950. Next base: position 18,281 of record JANWXI010000059.1, on the reverse strand, counting down.
CACAGAGTCAACTAAGTGAAATCTTGCTTCAGGAAAGTAAATTGCAAGCGGAATTCCCGGAATTCCTCCACCTGTACCCAAATCCATAACCTTGGCGCCCGGCAAAAAACTTACAAAGCGGGCAATGGCTAACGAGTGCAGTACATGATGTTCATAAAGCGATTGAATATCCTTGCGCGATATAACGTTTATTTTATCATTCCATTGCGTATATACTTCATGCAACAAACCGAACTGACTTAACTGAGCGGAAGACAACTCAGGAAAGTATTTTCGGATAACATCCATGCTCATTAAGTGTGAGGGATATCAGTATTTATCTTTCGACACTTTAAGGATGTTGTACAGCATGTCTTTGGCGCGAAACAACTGTGCTTTAACAGTGCCTAAGGGTATATCTAATTTCTCAGCTATTTCTTCGTAGGACAACTCATCCAGGTAACGCAACTCAATCAACGCACGGTATTTAGGAGAAAGTTGCTCTATCGCGGCACGTATTTTAGCAGCACGCTGTTCTTTAACGAGCGTTTCCTCGGGGTTTGGGTTACGGTCTTTCACTGAAACCGGAGCCAGTTCGGTATCTTCACCGGGCAATCGCTGATCTAAAGAAGTAGTCTGCAGGCGTTTTTTGCGTATAAAATCAATACAGTTATTGGTGGCTATTTTGAAAAGCCAGGTACTAAAAGCATAGTCGGCCGAGTAATTGGCAATACCGTTAAACGCCTTGCCGAATGCTTCCATTGTCAGATCTTCGGCATCATCGCGATTGTGTACCATTTTCAATACCATAAAAAAAATGGATTCGCGGTAACGCTCCATCAGCTTATGGAATGCCGACTGGTCGCCTTTCTTGGCTAGTTCAACCAAATCAAGGTCTTCCTGTGCACGGGCAGAAAATTTACTTACGTCCACTTGTCTTTGGGTCGTAGCAATAATAGAAAAAATATCAGGAGTAGGTAGCCGGTGTATAAAATATCCAGTAAAGGAATAATCAACCAAAGGTCGTGATTATCTAATTTTTTAGATATACGCCACGTTACAGCCATTTTAAATACTAGCAAAAGAAAAGCTGCTGATAGGATATGCAATGATAGACCATACCTCAAAGTTATCCAAATAAAATCGGTATAAAAGACAAACTGACTGAGTGCAAACAGAAACAACAAAGTAGCGTGAAACCATTTGTACGATATTGCTGTGCGCAGGTGACGTTTTTTTTGCTGAAGCCACTCACTCCAAGTTGACTTGGCTTCGGAGTAAACAAAAGCGTCCTTATCGATACAAATTTCCGTGTTGCTGTATCGCGCTGCATGATTTACCACCAAATCATCGTCACCACTTAGTAAGTGTGGTTTTGCGGCAAAACCGCGGAAATTACGAATTACATGTTTTTTGTAAGAAAGATTGCGACCGGTACCCATGTACGGCAACCCCGCCTTGGCAAACCCCAGATAAAGCATAGCACTCATCATATTTTCGTAACGGATGAGTTTGTTGAGAAAAGTAGGTCGTTTTTCATACGGGGCATACCCGATTACGATTTCGGTGTCGTGCATATAGCACCCCACCAGCTTTGCTAACCAATGTGTAGTGGCAGGTCTGCAGTCGGCATCGGTAAAAACCAGCGTATCGTATTGCGCTGCTTCTACTCCGTGCAACAACGCATCTTTTTTTCCGGGTAATTTTTTTTCGGTGCCGGCTGCAATGCGAATGACACGAAGGTTATCATTTCTGCCGGCATATTCCGATAAAACTTCATCAGTATTATCGGTGCTGCGATCGTTGACCACGATTACCTCATATTGCCGGTATTGTTGTATTAACACTATCTTCAAAAAACGCAGCAGATTAGCTGCTTCGTTGCGGGCGCAGATAATGACAGACACGGGAGGCATTTGCTCGGGTAAACTGCGCACGGGACGCACAAAGTTCAACCGCAGAAAAACAAAAACATAAAAAAACGACTGGATGCCAACGGCAATCCACCAAAGCAAAACATCGCCCGGCATGGGCGCAATGCTAATCAATTCGCAAATATTTGAAATGAGCATATTGCATATTCGTGTAACAATCCCATATTACCGCCTTGCATCACATGCTTATACACACAATCCGAACGTTATTTTTATATTACCTTCGCCCGTTCATTAATATCTGTTGGTAACTCCCTACAACGACTCGCGCGGAAAGAAAGAGCAGGTAAAAGATATGTTTGATAACATATCTGCCCGCTATGATTTGCTTAATCATCTGCTGACTTTTGGCATAGATATACATTGGCGCAAAAAGGCCGTGAGTTGCCTAAAACCACATAGCCCGCGTATCCTTCTGGACGTTGCCACCGGTACTGGCGACTTTGCCATGGAAGCATTAACTCTTAAACCTGAAAAAATTATCGGAATTGACCTGAGCGATAAGATGATGGACTACGGGAGAGCCAAAGCCCGTAAAGCCGGAGCCGAAAACATCGTAGAATTTATGACGGGTGATTGCGAGCAACTTCCGTTTGCAAATAATACCTTTGATGCCATCACTGTTGGCTTTGGGGTGCGAAACTTTGAGAACTTAGAAAAAGGCCTGAGCGAGATGCTGCGGGTATTAAAACCCGGTGGGCATGCCGTAATTTTAGAGGCAACACAGCCGCAAAACACAATAATCAGGCATCTTTTCAGTTTCTACTTCGTACGTATCGTGCCCATGATAGGCAGGTTAATTTCCAAAGATGCACGGGCTTACGCATATTTGCCCGAAAGTGTAGGAGCATTTCCGGCCGGTTCTGCATTTGTAGAACGGGCAATGGCAGTGGGTTTCAGAGAGGTAACCTGGAAACCGCTAACATGGGGCGCCTGCGCACTTTATTTGATGAAAAAATAAAAGATAATCATGTTGGTCCGACTGGCGGTGTTGATTATGTGTTGTTGCACGGCTACAACCCCATGCAAGGCACAGTTTAATGTACACGAGCTTGGCAAAAAAGATGTGTATTTCGGCATAGCCATGGCGTTAAATATCGGTGACTTTAAAATTTATCATACCAAAAAACAACCCGTTAACGACTCCATTCGCTATTTCCGCCCGCGATTCGGACCCGGGTTCAATCTGGGCATTATATGCAACTACCAGTTTCACCGGTACTTTGATTTGCGCTTCATACCTGCGTTGTCATTTTCTGATAGGGTCATTGAATACGAAGACATTGACTACAATAAGCTGCGCAAAACTATCTCATCTATTTATCTTGATTTCCCGTTGCAGTTGCGCTTTAAGAGTGAACCCATCCGCGATTTCCGTATCTATGTTATAGGCGGTTTGCGTTATGATTTTGACCTGGCATCTAACGTAAAGTCACGAAAAGCCGATGATATTATTAAACTGAACAGACACGATGCGGCGGCTGAATATGGCATTGGTGTAATGATATATTTCCCGTACTTCATCATGTCGCCCGAGTTTAAAGTCAGCCATGGCTTTGTGAATATTCATGCGCCTACACCCGGTCTAATTCACTCGCGCGTAATTGAGCGTTTGTACTCACGCACATTTACACTCACCATCAATTTAGAAGGGTAACCCTCCCCTACTCCGGTTATTGTGCTTATCCGGCACTTATACAGCTACCTGATAATCGCGCAAGGCCTGATTAAGTGAGGTTTTTAAGTCGGTGCTCTCTTTACGCTTACCGATGATTAAGGCACAAGGCACCTGATACTCACCTGCCGGAAATTTTTTTGTGAAAGCTCCGGGAATAACTACCGAACGGGCTGGTACTACTCCTCTGTACTCTATTGGTTCCTGCCCGGTAACATCAATAATTTTGGTACTTGCCGTAAGCACTACGTTAGCTCCGAGCACTGCCTCACGCTCTACCCGCACACCCTCTACCACTATGCAGCGGGAGCCGATAAAGCAGCCATCCTCTACAATCACAGGAGATGCCTGCACCGGCTCCAGTACCCCACCAATGCCTACGCCACCGCTCAGATGTACATTTCTGCCAATCTGTGCACATGAACCCACGGTGGCCCAGGTATCAACCATTGTACCTTCATCTACATAAGCGCCAATGTTCACATAGCTGGGCATTAAAATAACGCCCGACGCTATGTAACTCCCATAACGCGCCACGGCAGCAGGCACCACCCGCACCCCTAACGCATGGTAATTTTTTTTGAGTGGTATTTTGTCAAAAAACTCCAAATCACCGGCGCGCATGGTTTGCATACCTTGCATAGGGAAATAAAGCAATACTGCCTTTTTTACCCATTCGTTTACCCGCCAGGTATCCCCTGCCCTTTCAGCCACGCGCAAACGCCCCTTATCGAGCATTTCTATTACGGATAATACTGCTTCCCTGCTTTCGGCTATAGTCAACAGAGACCGGTCGTCCCAAACCCTCTCAATCACAGATTGTAATTGCTGCATAAGCTAAATTCTAAGAACAATAATGAAAAAAGTGTTTGTAAATTAACTAATCCAATATTTGCAACACATCATAAAAATAATAGATTTGAGCACATAATTGCTTACTTATGAGGAAAGCCATACTTCTTGTTTTATTCCTATTTACCAATGCCTTTCTTATTCAGGCACAAATCTTCATAAATACCGGCAATCCGAATTTAGAAAAGTATAAACGCGAAGTGCCCAACGCCGTTATTTGGGACAAGGGGAGTAAGATTCCCATACCGCCAAATACGCCTGCAGACCCTGCCGTAATGCCCAAATCATCTACCTCTAAAAGTTACTCCGCAAACACCCCTGCGCCCGCCAATACCTATTCACACTCCACTCCATCCAGTTACACCACAAGCTTAAGCAGTGCTACCTCGACGGGTATCGAATACCCACCATACGCTGTACCCGGTAAATGCTATGCCCGTTGCATAGCGCCTGACCAATACGAATACCGTGAGCAAAGCGTTTTGGTGAAACCGGCTACATATCGCATTGAACGCATACCGGCACGTTACGAAACCGTACATGAAACAGTGATTGTACGACCCGCTACCGTTAAAAAAATTCCTATACCCGCCAGGTATGAAATACTCAAAGAACAACAATTAGTAAGACCTGCCCGCGAAGAGTGGGTGAAAGGTAAAGCCACTCAAAACTGCCTCTCACGCAACCCGAAAGATTGCCAGGTTTGGTGCCTCAAGCAAATTCCTGCCGTTTATAAAACGGTTGAACGCAGAGTAGAGGTAGAACCGGCCAGCACCCGCGAGGAGATAATACCCGAAGTCACTAAAGTAGTGACACGTAAAAAACTTGTAGAACCGGCTCGGGAAAATAAAATTGAGATACCCGCTGTTTACAAAACCGTGATGAAGAAAGTGTTAATAAAAAAAGGCGGTTTTGAAGAATGGCGCGAAGTGCTATGCGATCAGGATCTGACCGATACGCGCATCCGTAAAATACAGGAAGCCCTTAAGCGCGAAGGGTACGATCCTGGCCCCATTGACAATATCATGGGAGCGAAAACAAAAGAAGCGCTTTTAAAATTCCAACAGGACAAGGGTTTGCCGCAAGGAAATTTGAACCTGGAAACTTTAAAGGCGTTGGGTGTACAATAAATAATTTTCACTTCTCCGCAGCTCAAACACTACATCAACCCCAACAACAGTTATTAAAATAACTTAAAATTACAAAGCTAACCCATATTGGCACAGGCATTGGCTTTTCATAATGTAAAACAACAACCTTTTATGCTCATCAAGAGAATTGTTTTTTCTGTGGCTGCATTAGCCATTCTCCTCAATGCAGAGGCGCAAAAAGTTAATACCGGTTCATCTAACTCAGGTACTTCCGGCAATAAAACCTCCAACTCGGTTGTGAATACCGTAGCCAACTTCACTAATGCCGAGGCCGCCAGCGCTATCAAAGAGGCACTGAGCAAAGGAGTTACCGCTGGTGTCAATCGGGTAGGCGTTATAGACGGTTACTTTAAAAATCAATTCATCAAAATCCTGTTTCCTCCACAAGCGAAAGAGGTAGAAACAACATTGCGCAAACTTGGTTTGAATACTCTGGTTGACAATATGATCCTAAGTATGAACCGCGCCGCTGAAGATGCAGCCAAGCACGCTGCCCCGATATTTCTAAACGCAATCAAACAAATGACCATTCATGATGCAGTCAGTATTGTAACTAATCAGCAAAAAGACGCTGCCACACGTTTTTTGGAGCGCACAACTACCGAACAACTCGTAACGGCTTTTAAACCATCCATCAAAACCGCCCTCGATAAATCTTTAGCCACTAAATATTGGTCTGAAATTACCAACCGATACAATCGGATTCCTTTCGTAAAAAAGGTTGAAACTGATTTGCCCGATTATGTTACTCGAAAAGCTATCTCCGGTCTGTTTTACGTTATTGCACAAGAAGAAGCCAAAATCAGAAAAGACCCCAAGGGCACTGCCAACAATATCATCGAAAAAGTATTCGGCTCTGTTAAATTGTAGTGCCTCAGCGAATTAGTTGTAAATCTTTTGTAATTCGTATTGTTTCATCGGGGGCATATGGGCTGCCGTAATCAACGATACATATGTAATTTCCGTTGGGTTGCGGGGCGCCCTTGTATGTGCCGTTCCATGCCTCTCCTGTGCGTGTTTCAAATATCAACTCGCCCCATCGGTTGTATATTTTCATGCTGTAAACCTTAGCATAATTAAGCGGAAAAACCGTGAACAAATCGTTTATTCCATCGCCATTCGGTGTAAAAGCATCGGGTATTTTGATTTCGGGAGTGACGATTTTCACTTCATAACAATCGCTGGCGCTACACCCGATGTCATTAGTAGCAGTAACGCAGTATTTGGTCATTACACTTGGTGTAGCAATAACGTATTGTGTATCCGTGGCGTTTAAACCCGTTGCAGGTGACCATGTGTATTGCCAAATACTGTCGCCAACTGCTGAAAGTGATACGGGCTGACCCATCAGCACCGTAGTATCCGGAGTAGCCGTTATATGAACATTTACAGGGGTTACTACTGCATTGGCGTATTTAACTGCCTCGCAACCGCTGTTATCGGTTACAGTAACCGAATAACCCTGCGTAAAAAATATTTGCTCGGCAAAAGAGGGAGTAGTAGCGCCGTTGCTCCACTGGTAGTTAAGAGGGTTACCCGTGTTGTTAATTACTGTCATCTGCACAGTATCGCCCGGGCAAATAGTCGTATCACAACAGATGATGACATCGGGCGGATTGTTTGCTACAGTAACAGTAGCGCTGAGAATTTTTTCACAAAACCTTCCGTCCGATACAGAAACCTGATAGGTGGTGGATTGCGTTACTTGTTTTACGATGCTGGCTGCAGAGTCACCAGAAGACCACACATAAACCGGGGGCTCACTGGCAGCAGCGTTGACGCTCAGCGATACCCACGCACCTTCGCATACGGTGGTATCGCAACAAATACTGACTGTAAGCGGTACGAATGGCAAAGAATCTATTGGTACAATAAGACCGGTGACAACACCGCCTGTATCGCCCGGCTCAGCGTTGTTTGTGGCGCCGTAAGGGCAAATGCTGCTGAGTGTCCACACGTTCATACCGTTTATACCCCCGTCTAAGTTTGCCTGTATAGCGGGGAGCAAAGAGGCGCTTTTTACCCACAAAACACCACCTCCGCCGCCTCCCCCGGGTCCGAAACAGTAATTATTCAAACCTGAATTGTCAAGGTTACCACCTTTGCCGCCTCTGGCGGTAACGCGCAGAGAATTAGTGATGTTATTTACATAGAGCAAAACGCTTCCTCCGGCGCCTCCGGCTCCTGCACCATCGCTGTGTGCTGTGGTTTTTACCGAGTCGGCATCTGCGATTATAAAGCGATTATTCCCCTCCAGTACATCCGCCATGATGATCACTATACCCCCCCCGTTAGCGCCTGCTGTTCCCTCGTTGTTGTTCTGATCTCCGGCTCCGCCGCCCCCACCCATAAAAACTTTATTCAGAGTATTGGTGTAATCGAGCGCAGCCCCGCCCACCCCTGGTGAAGGCCCGGGACACGAAAACTGGCTCACGTTGGTTCGCTGACCGCCCGAGCCCCCTTTACCAAAGTTGCCACCACCACCGCCCCCGGTATTATGGTCGTTGCCACCGCCTCCACCAGTGCCGGTTTTGCCGCGCCCGAAGGGCGCGGCGGCAGTGCCGCTCCCCGCCCCGGGTTTTTGGGTCGTTGCCACCGCCTCCCCCCGGGCGGTTTTGGCCGCGCCCGACGGGCGCGGCGGCATTGCCTATCCCCTCCCCTTTGCGCGCGCCCACTTCTCCAGAGCCCGATACAAAATCAAAAGAACCTCCTACACCCCCATTCCAGCATGTAGTTTCATTGTTTAAAGCCGCTCCACGAAAACCCATCCCCTTTACACTTATATTGGCATTCATACGTATTGTATCTGCTTTAAACACCAGCACTCCACCTGTTGAGCCATCCCAAGGTTTAGCCCGCAATACCGAATCAATAACAGCAGTGGAATACTCCGGAACAGGTATTACTTGTACGATACCGGCAGGGTCGTAAAAGCGCTCAAGGCGGTAACGCAACTTTAAAGTACCCCCTGTAATACTCTCAATTTCATTCACTTCATAGTTTCCGCATCCGGAATAATTCAATACATCGCCATAGTTATTGTTATTGCTATGGTTGATGATGGCGCCTGCCATTTGTATAATCAAAACTTTTTGCCCTGGTGCAAAACCGTTTGGGTTAGCTATTGACAACTCGTTGGTGCAATAATCAACCAGTGATACTTTTTCATATCGGTTTATTACACCTCCGATATGTACCTGTGCGGCAGAATAACCGCACCACAGAACCAATAACACAGTGACAATCTGTTTCATATACTGCCAGCCCCAAAGGTAAAGCACAGTTAAACTTTATGCAAATATGGCGTGCACACCGTCACCGATACCTGTTTGGTAAAAGGTAGCCGTAAGACCTGTTTTTCGTTTATACTCCTCGCCAACGCGCTTTATTAACTCTGTGCAGGCATCGCGGTGAACCAATGCTATCGCACAACCCCCAAATCCGGCACCGGTCATTCGGGCACCAGCACAACCCTCTGAGCTTTGTGCCGCATTAACCAGCGTATCCAGTTCAAAACCCGTTACTTCATAATCATCGCGCAACGATGCATGTGACTCATTTAAGAGGCGCCCAAGAGAATTAATATCGTTTTTTTGTAGGGACTCTATGGCGTCTTTCACCCGTTTTTGCTCGTTAATTACATGCCGCGCCCTTCGCCTTATAACCTCATCGGGCAACAATGGCAGCATGTGTACAGAGGCATCGCAGAGCGTACTAATAGAAGAATTGATATATTGCAAAGCTTTCAGCGCCCGTTCACATTCTTGCCTGCGTATGTTGTACTCAGAACGCACCAGCGAACGTGGTTTGTTGGTATTCATCACCAACCATTGGTAATCCTGTAAACCGGCAGGTACGTATGCGTGCTTCAGGTTTCGACAATCTATTTGTAATGCATGGTCTTTTTTGCCCAGCGCTACAGTGTATTGGTCCATGATACCACATTGTACTCCGATGTAATTATTCTCTACTTCACAGCAAAAATTAGCCAGCCATACCCTGTCAAAATGGTTCCCAGTATAATGCAATAGCGCAAAGGCAGTAACCACTTCTATGGCTGCAGATGAGGATAACCCAGCCCCCTCAGGTAAATCGGATGTATAGTATAAATCACAAGCCGGTATATCAAACCCTTCCTGCTTCATGAGCGCCAATACGCCCAGGGGATAATTACACCATTGGTACGCAGTATCATAGCTCCATTCATCGGCAACGTTTACCTGTACCGTTTCGGTGTGGCTTGCAGAACGGAGTGTGATCGTATTGTCATTTCGGGGAGTGAGCGTGAGGCGTATGCCTAAGGTTAAGGCGGCAGGTAACACTATACCGCCGTTGTAATCGAGATGCTCGCCAATCAGATTGATACGGCCGGGGGCAAAATATTGATAACTACGCATCATCTTCAAAAATGGTGCATATTACGATAAATGAACGATAAAAGGTATTTTCCATAATTCATAAGAATCAACGCTGCCAGGCATTTTACAAATGCAAAAAACGAGATAAAACTCGCGAAGTGAATTTTAAACAGAAGCTGCATTATCTTTTCAACATTTTTCCCATAATAGGAGAGGCAATCAAAATACGGTAAGCTACCAAGCGCGCATAATGAGTATCTTGTGTTGTAAATTATATGATATAAAAACATAATATAACTATGTCATCATCTTCAGCTTTAATTATTTTTTGAAAAAACGTAAGGTAAAGGGTATATAGACATTTTCTTTAGAAAAAAAGTATGAAACAACACACGCATCGGATTACTAAAATATTTTTGTAGTAGCAGCTCAGTTATCATAGTGAAATTTACATTCTTGTTATGTGCTGATTATCTGGAAAGTGTTTATGTGATAAGTGTGCATCGGAGTGTTAGAACATAAGTTAGCGATTAATAGCTAACCGAAGCGTGGTTGTATCAGGGTCGCCCGCCAGTAGCGGGCGACCCGGGAGCTGATTTGAATTTATGTGATATACCATGTATGCGCGCCGGCGCTGCAGACGCAGGGGTGCAGAGAAAAATTGTGACCAGAAAAAATAGTGGTAAGATGATTTTTCGTTCAATCACTCTTTTCCAATCGGGTGAGGGATGCGGAGGGCGCGAGCGAAGCGAAGCGGCCGCGCCCGCTCCGTTGAAAAACAAGCAAAGCGCGGGCGCGGCGGGAGCGACAGCGTACCCCGTAGCTAGCCCGACCCCGCTGCGGCGCGAAGCTGCGCGGAGCGAAGCAGCGGGGGCACCCCACAATAATATTAAATCATGCAATTAACTGCCCGGCAGTGATTTAAATTTTTGGACGCAGATGTGGAATCTTATACCGATATTACCCGATATTTTTAAGGGGAATTTATATGCCTATTCCAAAATATTTTTTCTGAAGCGTTATGGGTATTGGAGCATACGATTATTTTTGGCGGGCAATTCACCAACACCCTTACCCGATGGACGATGGTAGTTTATTTCAAAAAAGAAAATGGCACGCTGCAACGGCTTACAGCGCCAGAAAAGGGCTGTTGGATAAATCTTTACGGACCTTTCAGCTCTGATGAATCGCAAAAACTCAGCGAGCATCTCTCCATTGATATAGAATTTATTACCGACTCGCTCGACATTGACGAGCGCGCCCGCTACGAAAGTGACGAAGGTAAAGACCTTATTGTATTAAAAACACCGGTAGAAAATAATGGTATTTCTGACAGTGAAGCGCTGTTTATCACCATTCCTATAGGGATCGTGCGCACGCCGGAGTACATCATTACCATCAGTCCTTACAAAAATAATGTACTCGAAATCTTGATGAACAACCCGCCCAAGGGCCTCAACCCCGAAGACCAGGACGGGTTTATCCTCACGTTGTTTGAAAAAAATGTTGAGGCATTTTCATTTTACCTTCGCATCATTAACAACAAGCGATATGCTTTTGAAAAAGCGCTATACAACTCCCTGCGCAACGAAGACCTTACCAATTTGCTCAATATTCAAAAAAGCTTAATATATTTTGTGACCAACCTGCGTACGAATGATTTATTGCTGATGAAAATACAACGCAGCAATTTTTTGAAAATACAGGATGAGGAACGACTGGATTATTTGCGCGATATTATTGTGGATAACGGACAAGCCCTGGAAATGAGCGAGATGTATTCCAATATTCTGAATGGCACCATGGATACATTTGCCTCTATTATCTCAAACAACCTCAACCAGGTAATGAAGCGGCTCACATCGGTAACCATTGTGCTGATGATACCTACGCTGATAGCCAGTTTTTACGGTATGAACGTAAAATTACCCATTGAAGATAACCCTTACGCCTTCGTGTGGGTATTGGGTTTTTCGGTGATGGTAGCTACACTCTTTACGATGTATTTTGTACGTAAAAACTGGTTTTAACCGGCATGCACCCCAGGGATATCCGCATTGCTGACTACAGTTACACACTTCCTGACGAAAAAATTGCCCGCTATCCGTTGCCAGAACGCGATACTTCAAAACTTCTTGTTTACCGGGAGGGAGCTATCATTGAAAGTGTATTTTACAAGTTGCATGAGTTTTTACCTCGTGGCTCGCTGTTAGTATTCAACAATACAAAAGTAGTACCTGCCCGTCTTAGGTTCGTTACACACACCGGGGCAACAGTAGAAGTTTTTTGTTTGGAGCCAAGCCACCCGATAACCGACATGGCAACTGCCATGCAACAAACTTCACCCGCTACCTGGTGGTGCATGGTTGGTAACGCATCTAAATGGAGAAAGGGTACGCTTACGATCAGCCAGGGAGATTTCACACTCACTGCTGCTGTCGGTAGCAGAGAGGGTGGGAGTTTTTCGATTACTTTCAATTGGCAGCCATCGGTAATGAGCTTTGCTGAAATGCTGGAAATTGCAGGAAAGGTTCCTATTCCTCCATATCTGAATCGCGAAAGCGAACCTGAAGACAAATTTCGTTACCAAACAATTTTTGCAAAGCACAAAGGGTCAGTAGCTGCCCCCACCGCTGGACTACATTTTACTGAACGGGTATTTACCTCCTTACATAATGCAGGTTGCGAAACCGGTGAGATAACCCTGCACGTTGGGGCGGGTACTTTCAAACCTGTAAAAACTGAGAAAATGGAAGGGCACGATATGCATAGCGAAGAATTTGTCATCCACAGTGATTTTCTAGGACATCTCATGAAAAAATCAGAGATACAAGATCCCATAGTGGCGGTAGGCACTACCTCTCTGCGCGTGTTGGAAACTCTATACTGGATAGGTATTAAACTGCATTCCGGATACAAACTTAATTTTGCACAACCTGCCATCAGCCAATGGGAAGCATACGAACTATCTAAATCACTCACACCTGCTCAGTCACTTGAAATATTGTGGGATTACATGCAATCCCGCAACATTAAAGAACTGCACACCCGAACCCAGATACTCATATCGCCACCCTATAAACCGATGTTGGCCGATGCACTGATAACCAACTTTCATCAGCCGCAATCTACCCTCCTACTGCTGGTGGCTGCACTGGTGGGCGAGGAATGGCGCAAAATTTATCATTATGCCCTAACGCACGAATTTCGCTTTCTGAGTTATGGCGACAGTAGTTTGCTTTATGTAAACAAATAAACCGCAAAAAAATGCCCTGATAACATATCAGGGCATTTATGATGAAAAAAGATTTGTGTTACTTAACGATAACCAAGCGCTCGGTTTTACGCAACTTGCCGCTGTTTACCTCTGCCATGTAAACTCCTGCAGGTAAATCACCGATTTGAAGCAGGTTTTTGCCTTTGTTCAGATGGTTGTTGGTATAAACAACTTCTCCGATAGCGTTGGTAATGCGCACAGTGGCTTGCTCAGCGTTCAGCAGTTCAACGGTCAGAAACTCGGTGCTATTGGGGTTGGGATAGAGCCGGATGGCACTAAGTGACTGATTTTGAATACCGGTTACTGAGCGGGCATGGATGTTTACGGTTTTTTGTTCCATATCATGGCAACCGTCAGCATTGGTTACGTTAAGTGTAACGGTATAAACACCTTCAGCAGCATAGGCGTGTGAAACAGTAGGTTGATTACTTATGTTACCATCGCCAAGGTTCCAGTTAATCACCGTTGCGTTCGGGGTAGTGTTGGTAAAGGTGATGGCTTCGTTTACCTCGGCAGTTTGCTTATCGCTTTGGAATGATGCTATAACCGGAGCGCCACCGTTGATAGTTACATTTTTAACTACCTGATAGCCGGTAGCATCTGTGAGTGTGAGCGTATATATGCCTTTAGGCAAGCTGAGTGTTACAGGGTTGGTCTCATTCAAGATGCCACTGCCCACCAGTGTGCCGGCATCGCCATATACGCTGTAGTTCCAGTTAGCAGGTCCGGGCTGTATGATAGACAACTGACCATTATCGGTGCAAGAGGCATCCAGCGTAGTGATTTCGGCTTTGGGCGTAAAGTGCAGCACAAAGCGGTCAACGCTTTCTTGCATATTCATATTGAAGGTATAAGTGTTGTTGGCGCGCAAATTGTGCCATACGCCTGTCACTTTATCCTCCAGATAGATATAAGTGGTCGGGTCAAAGCTCTGGATGCCTTTTACCTCAAAGGTGAATGTTCCGTTTGCACCGGGTAACAGGCCTAGCGGAACACTGCTGGTAAAAGGTCTTACATCAATACGGAACTTGTCGTTGCCAGTACCCGTAAACAGCGTGGGTTGGCCTAAGTTACTGCGCTGTTTGTGTAAATCAAACTCTATATCGTGTTGGTGAGTAGCGAGGGCATTGAAACGGAGTTCGGTTTTATCTTTGAAACCGTTGCCGCTCACTTCTATTTCAAGCGCTTCAGGATATGATTGCTGGTAGAATGTTTGATTACCGCTGGCAACGCGATTTGCGCTGCTGAACGTGTAACTAGCAAACGTACCAGGGTTAGGGTTACGTATCATAAAGCCCTGGAATGGAGCCAGTACATCACCGGGGTTGAGCGGCTGGTAAGTACCGGAATAGGGTCCGGAGGGTACATACACACTCGCCACTGCGTTGAGTCCGGCTTGGGCTGTATGTGTATAACCGCTCGGGTATGGGTTAGACAACAAGTGCCAGCCGCTCACAAAACTATAAGAGATAGTACTTTGCAGCGTAGGCAGATAGTAGTTGCTGTTTCCAAGGTTTGATTTGGTATAGCTTGGAGCCAGATTTGGCGTACCGGTCACCTCTATTGTGCTGCCGCCGTTTTGATATGTACTATAACCGCGGCCTGTTTCTGAGGGTGAAGAGCCGTTCATAACCCTCCAGCCCTGTAAGATACAAGTAGTGGGATTGTTTTCGTCCCAACGGAACACATTACCGTAAGGTGAGCTGTAGTGCAGCTCTGTTTCATCACAGTTGGGTTTAGGTATTACATAACCGCTGGATGTACCTGCACCAATTTGCGACAGGTTAGCGCTAACAGGCAAGCCCATCTGGTGTTGTACATTTCCGGTGCCGCTGATGTAACGCTGGGCTGCTACGGGACCGGTGAAAGTACCAGAGAAACCTGCCGAGAAATTATCAATGATAGCTGCATGGTTAGGTCCGTTGCTTAACAAGCGTACTACACCGCCAGAAGTGTTGTTGAAGTTACCGTTCACCAATTGTAGCGCATTTACAATATTCAATACACTGCCGTTGTTCACGGTCAAAGTTCCGGATGTTTTATCTACCCTGGCGATAGCGGCCTGTACTACACCATATATCGTTTGATTGCCGGTACCATTGAAGTTCAATGTACCGTTACCAACTGATGGAACACCATTGTTGGTCATATTTCCACACACATTCAAGGTGTTACCGGCGTTGATGGTCAAACTTGCGCCGGTGTGAATGTTCACATCACCAGCAGTAGCTGAAGGAACGTTGACTACCGGGTAGTTAGTGAGACCGGAGGGGATGATAACATTATCGGCACACGTAGAGGGAACTGTACCACTCGCCCAGTTACCGGGAGTGTTCCAGTTTGTGTTTACAGTACCCAGCCAGCAACCCGGCGGAGCAACGGTGATGGTAAAGCCAGCCGTTTGAGCCGGAGCAAGCGAACCATAATCATAAACTCTGATAAAATAGGTTTGTCCGACAGTAGCACCTGTCAGCACAGCATTCTCTACACCATTACTAAAAGTAGCATCCACACAACCAAGGAAAGTACCATTGCAAGAAGGACCTTCCCTACCCTCTACCACGGCATCGTACCCACCATAACCGGCTACTGTAATGTACATGGTTGGGTCAGTAGCTACAAAAGAAAACCATACGTCATCGTTAGCATTGCCTGTAAAGCCGCTGCACGTATTTGCAGGTAGTGACTGTGTTGCGCCTGTAACAACACCAGAGTTAACAGGGGCTGAACAGGGGACCAGAGGTGTGGCGCCAACACAATTATCATTAGCAGGTGGCAGTGGGGGTACACTCAGACACAAGTTCATGTTGGTAGAAACTCCTGAACCCCAGGTATATACACGTAGCCAATAAGTAGCTCCTGAAGTTAGGCCGGTAATAGAACCACTTTCTGCATCTGAGCAGAAAACGCTGGTGCCTCCGCAGGCATCAAATACCTGATAGGCGCGGTCTGTGCTGCCGGAGATGTTAGTAGAGGAATAGTTTATAGTAGTGAACCCAGCAGGAACTGTGAAAGTAAACCATACGTCATCATCCTCGGTACCGGTACACGAAGGGTCCGGAATACCGTTGGCAAATTGTGTGTTCACGTTTACTGTTGCACAGTTGCCATTGGTTGGAATGGCGGGGAAAGCTATGGCGCCTGCGCAATCATCATTTGCAGGAGCAGGGTGCACCACCAATGGTCCAATCCATGCACTAACACCATTTAAACCACCGCAGTTTGCGCGAACCCATATCTCGCGGGGGCCACTGATAGTAGCTGTGTATGTAGTTGACGGGTGTGCGGTAGTTGTGGGGGGTGTACTTCCTGTGGGAGCCGGATCGCCTACATTTTGCACTAACACATCCCATGCGGTTTCATTACAACCGGGCGTCCACGTTACAGTTGCTGATGTAGGGGTGTTTGAAACAAAGGTAAGACCAATAGGAGACGGGCATGGAGGCGGAGGTAGTACCGTTATATCGTAATCCTCTGTTTCTCCATAACCATAATTTATACATGGGTCTAAAGTCGTATGGAAATTAGGAACTGTTGACCAAGCACTGCGTATTCTCATTCTGTGAACTCCTACGGGCGGGTTACAGCTCAGCGATATGGTAAACGTTGCCGGCGGGAAAGGACCTGTGTTGCCCTGACCAGGAGCAATTACGGCAGATCCTACTGATTCGCTGGGTTCAAATACCAGGTTGTCGTTATAGTCAATCCAAACCCTTACGTGTTGGTCACCCCAAGTACCTACGCTAATTTGCACAGTATATGATGTACCCGCTGCAAGAGAAGCTGTGTGGTAAGGTTGAGAATTAAAGTAGGTGTAGGCAGGGTTGACTTGAGCCATACCAGTGTTATTAGAGAGAGTAGTACCCAGTATTTCTACATTAGAAATCAAGTCGCCAAACGTTTTTCCAAAAGTGTAGGTGGGTATGCAATGACCTGTGAATGCCGAAACTGGCCCTGCCCATGCACCATATACCCCTCCGCAATCTGAACGAACATAAATACTATAGTTGGTTTGTGGGGTTAATACGGGACCAGTAGTAGCATTCGTAACACCCGGACCTACGGAGCCGCTGGCAGCCAACCCGGTAGGGCCACTACCCGGGGCACCACTTGTTCTTACTTCCCACTGGTAACCATTAGAGGGTGGTGTAGGAGGGGCGTTCCAACTAAAACTTAAACTGTTTAATGTAATTGATGTAACCGTAATGCCTGTAACGGTACCACAGGGTGGAGTACAGGTCACAGCCCTTGTCCTTAAAGTAGTGATTGATCCACAATTCGACCCGGTATGAGTGTAAAATCTATGAACACCTGAAGTTGTAGGGGTATAGGTAACGGGTGTCTGCCCAAATGCTAAACCAACGGTACCAGTAGCATCAGAAATAGTAATCCAATCAGTTGCAATAGAACTGGTAAATGTATAAGCAATACCTGCCGACAGATTGACATTACTGTATTCACCTGCATATCCAACAGTGGTAATTACCTCCGGAGAACCTGTACATGATGGATTAAAGGTGGTTGTAGGCCACAAACCGTATGGAGCAGATAAGCAAGGCCCCGGACTGTTAAAGGTAATGGAAGCCCACCCACTGTATGTTCCACCGCAATCTGAACGTACATATAATGTATAAGTAGTGCCTGCGGGTTGAGATAAAGATGTGGTGGCTGTAGTACCGGTTGTAGTGCCGCCACCTTCCAATCCTGAAGGCCCACTTCCGGGGGCACCAGAAGACCTCACCTCCCATTGATAGCCATTTGCAGGTGTGGGTACCACAGCGTTCCAGGATAAATCAGCAGAAGTAACTGTGATGTTAGTTGCTGTTAAACCACCTGGAGATATGCAGGACGCAGGTGTCCATGTGTATGTTAAACCCACAGGTATTACATTAGCGGGTGCAACATTATTGAAAACACAACCGGAGTTGTTGGCAGTTCCCGGAAGTGATGTGGCCCAATCATTAACACCTTTGGTAACCATTCGGTTATTGACGTTTGCAGGAAATGAATTGTTTGGACCACGAAGGCCGACTTCGTTTACTGTAGTAAGTGTTG
>JANWXI010000058.1 GCA_025057415.1 Chitinophagales bacterium | reverse complement strand
TGGCGCGCGCCCAGAAATACCCGCTTATCACATTATATTTTTTCTTTATATAAATCATCGAGGCAACACTTGCCTGCCTGTGCTGCTCCGCACAAAACAAGGGTTGCCGGAGCGTTTGGTTGGGTGAGGGATGCGTAGGGCGCGAGCGAAGCGAAGCGGCCGCGCCCGCACCGTTACAAAACAACCTACGCGCGGGCGCGGCGGGAGCGGCAGCGTACCCCGTAGCAAGCCCGACCCCGCTGCGGCGCGTAGCCTACGGAGCGCGGCAGCGGGGGCACCCCATAATAAAATTAAATCAGGCAATTGATTGCCTCGTAATAATTCAAATTTCTGGACGCGGATGTGAAATTTAATACCGGTATTGACCGGTGTTTGAGGCGTAATTATGTGCCTGTCTCAAAGCTGTTATTACTTGCGTTCACATTGAGTGCAGTAAATCATTACGCTATTGCAGTATAACTGCTTACTAAGAATGTTTTGTCAATCGTTTGTAAACAAAACGTCACAAGTGTGTCAGAGTGATAGAGGTGTATTGCAGATATGGCTTAACATAATTTATATTCGTTTCAGAAAAAATTTACATTTGCCCGCTTTTGTATTAACGCCACCTTATACCACGCGTATGAAAAAACTGTTTACGATATTCGGTTTTCTGGTGCTTGTAGCGACCCTCCGCGCCCAAAACGGTGAGATATCCGGCAAGGTATTGGACGAGAACGGAGAGGGCGTTATAGGGGCCAGTGTAGTAATCGTAGATGCTAAAGGCACGCCTACCGGCAGGGGCACCGTAACCGACTTTGACGGCAACTACAGCTTGAAGCCGCTTACGCCCGGCAAGTACAACGTACAGTACTCCTACGTGGGTTATGCCAAGCAGGTGATACAGGGTATTGTGGTATATGATGGCAAAAACACGTTTCAGAACGTTACCCTCAAACCCTCCTCACAGGTATTGGGAGAGCTGGAGGTTGTAGCGTATAAAGTGCCACTAATTGACCCGGGTAAAACTTCTTCACAAAATGTAGTGACAGCCGAAGAAATTGCCAACATGCCCACCCGTAACGTAACCGATATTGCCGCTACCACGGCAGGGGCTTTTCAGAGCGACATCGGTGCCGGGATAAGCATCAGAGGGGGTCGTGAAGAAGCTACTGAGTACTACATTGACGGGGTAAAAGTAACCGGTGTTCCTACCCTGCCCGCCACATCTATCGAGCAACTGCAGGTTATTACCGGCGGTGTGCCAGCCCGTTTTGGCGATGCCACCGGCGGTATTGTAAACATAACTTCCAAAGGTCCTTCAGGCGAATTTAACGGAGCCGTAGAGGTGCAAACTTCACAGTTCCTGGATGCATACGGGTTTAACCTCATCAACGGAAACATTACCGGGCCAATCTGGAAAGACAAAAAATCTAACAAAACCCGCATGGGTTTCTTCGCCTCGTTTGAGTATTTGTATCAACTGGACCAGGACCCTTCGGCTGTGGGCGTATGGCAGGTGCGCAAAGAAAAACTGGACTCGCTGCGCCAGTTCCCGCTGCTCAAAAAAGAAACAGCTAAGGGCTTCAACCTTGCCGCTGAAAACCTCACCTTTAAAGACATGTACCGGCAGAAGGTAAAGCCCAACACCTCTGACAACAACTACCGCGCCACTGCGCGCCTCGATTTTCGCCCGGTTGATAATATCACACTTGCCACCGGAGGTTCTCTGGTGTACCGCCACTATCACGATTGGATTGAAAAATACACCTTGCTCAATTCCGAAAATAACCCGTATTACCGCGTTTTGAACTGGCGTGTGTTCGGGCGCTTCACCCACAACATACAGGGACGACAGGAAGATACCAAAGACGGTAAAAAAAGCAAACCCTCTGCATTTCAGAATGCCTTCTACACTATCCAGTTTGACTACGAAAAATTCATGCGTTCGTTCGAAGACGAATCGCACGGCACCAATCCGTTCAACTACGGCTACATTGGTAAATTTGATATAAAACAAACCAAGGTATATGCCTTTGACACCTTTGCTATTGACAACATGATTTACCAGGGCTGGAAGCACGTGGGTTATGCCGATACTGCCGTGTTGTTTACCCCCGGCAACCTGAACCCCTACGGTACCCGATTTACGCAGCAGTACTATGAAATGCTCAACGCTAAGATTAACGAAGATGGAAGCTATCAGGTGTTCGGTGAAGATAACGACCTGTTTACGTCAAACATAAACCAGATACAAGCCAATCAAGCCCTCATCAACGGGCAGCGTTCGCAACTTTCGTACAACATCTGGTATAACACCGGCCGCCAGTACAATGGTTTTGGCCGCGACCGCGACAACGACCAATATCGTGTGCGCATTGAGGGAGCTTTTGATATTCTGAAGCCGGGCGCTGCTACGCGCAACAAACACTCCTTTGAGCTTGGCATCGAATTTGAACAACGCATTGAGCGTTTCTATCAAGTTTCTCCGCTAGGGTTATGGCAACGAGCACGTTTGTTGGCTAACCAACACTTAGATGCCCTTGACCTCTCTAACCCCACATTCATCGTGGATGGACAGTCATATACCTACGAACAACTGAAGTCCAATCCGAATGTTAACTTCTTTTTAAACGACACCATCACATTCAACCGTCTGTATAATGCCGAAAAACAAACCTACTTTGACAAACAACTCCGCAAGTCGCTCGGTTTAGCTGTTGATAATACTGACTTTATAAATATAGATGCCATTTCGCCTGATAAACTCAGCTTAGAGATGTTCTCACCCGAAGAGTTACTGCTAGACGGTTCGGCATTGGTTTTTTACAGAGGGTACGACCCATACGGTAACCGACTGAGCAGGCAACCTTCTTACTACGATTTTTACACCAAAAAACGCGAAGACGGACAACTGGAACGCGCCATCCCTGCTTACCGTCCAATCTATGCTGCGGCGTATATTTCAGACCGCTTCTACTTTAAAGATTTGACCTTTAACATAGGTTTACGGGTGGACCGTTTTGATGCCAACCAACCTGTGCTGCGCGATGAGTACTCGCTGTATCCCATCAACACCGTGAGCGAAGTAACCAGCTTAAACGGAAATCCCGTCACTCACCCCGGCAACATGGGTGGCGACTTTAAAGTGTATGTGGATGATACCAAGCAACCTACCCGTATCGTGGGTTATCGCAGCGGAGCCACCTGGTACGACCGCTTTGGCAACGAGGTGGCAACTGCCAATGCCTTCCTGTCGCAATCGGGCGGTAAAATACAACCCTATTTGAAAGATAAGACAGCCAACGTAAAAAACCCTGACAAGTTTGACCCCACACAAACCTTCACTGACTACAAACCGCAGTTTATTGTAATGCCGCGTTTGCAGTTTTCATTCAACCTCACCGACCGGGCATTGTTCTTTGCGCATTACGATATTTTGAGCCAACGCCCTCAGGGCCGTAATATTTTTGACCCTACCGATTATCTCTTTTGGGCAGATAACATCGGTACTTTCAATAACCCCAACCTGCGTCCTGAACGCACAGTTGACTTTCAGTTGGGCTTCAAGCAAAAAGTGAGCAACACATCTGCTGTTACTATTTCCGCTTTTTACCGCGAATTCCGCGATCAGATACAAATCCGCAGGGTCATCAACGCATACCCGATTGACTACACCACGTATGCAAACATTGATTTTGGAACTACCAAAGGAGTTTCTATTGATTACGATTTGCGCAGAACGGGCAATTTCAGCATGAAAGCCAACTACACCCTGCAGTTTGCCGAGGGTACCGGATCAGACGACCGTTCGCAACTCAACCTCATCAACTCTAACCAGCCGAACTTCCGCACCATTAACCCGCTCAACTACGATTCGCGCCACATTATTAACCTGAACCTGAATTATGAATACGGCAGCGGGCGCGATTACAACGGTCCGGTGATTAAAAACAAACAGATTCTCAGCAACTCAGGAATAAATGTTCAATTTGCAGCGCGCTCCGGCACACCTTACACCGAACAGCAGGCAGCCACTCCTGAAGGCATTGAGGGACTTCCCGGCCGTCCCCTCACCAAGGGTTCTATCAACGGCGCGCGTCTGCCCTGGTATTTCCGCGTGAATACACGTGTATGGAAAAACTTTGAGTTTCTTTTGGGCAAAAAGACAGAGGGCAAAGACGACCGCCGCTCGCTTGACCTGCAGGTGTATTTGCAAATTCAAAACCTGCTGAACACCAAAAATGTAATCAGCGTATATCGCTATACCGGTACTCCCGATGATGACGGATACCTGAGCGATCCTTCCAGCTTATCGGCCATAAACGCTGCGCTTAACCCCATCGCTTATCAGCATCAGTACGCTGCATACATCAATCGCGGTGATAACTATGCATTACCGCGGAGAATATTTTTTGGAGCCATACTCAGTTTTTAAACACTATAAAACTTTGAACCATGAAAACAACATTTACCAACAAACCAAGAGATATGAACAGGTTTAGCTACCGTGCTTTCCTTGTAGCTGCCGCTGTAATTATTTGCGCGGCAGCAGCAGCGCGCGAGAGTGTAAATCAGAAAAACTCGCCCAAGCCAGCCAAAGCTTCTTTTAAGACCGAGGCAGGAGATTGTGTAACACCCGCTGCGCAGTTTGATTTAGAGATCAACAACGTGCGCGCCCGCATACTCACCGGAGGAGATATGTGGTGGAACCTCTCGGAGGCGCGCTACGAGGTGCCCAAAGGGCCTGGCACGGGGCCACGCCTCACAGCTATTTTTGCAGGAGCCATCTGGATTTCAGGTTTAGATGCCGGAAATAACCTGAAATGCGCCGGTCAGCGCTATCGCGGCAATGGTGACGACTACTGGCCGGGTGTTCTATCTGATGCCGGAACTATTGACAAAGCCACCTGCAACAAGTACGATCGTTTTTTTAGTGTTTTTGGGGCTAATATTGAAAAAGCACAGGCGGCTTTTCTTGCCAAAGGACCCGCTACCAGTGCTACCGACATCCCTAAAGACGTTTTGGCATGGCCCGGCAAAGGCAACCCACACATCGCCTCTGACCCTACTTTGCTAAACGATATTTTTGTGATAAACAACAATCTGGCACCATTCAAAGATTACGACAATGACGGCATCTATGACCCCACAAAAGGCGATTACCCTGTCATCCCCTGCCGTTACGGGGATGCCGAAGCATATGCCGACCAGATGACTTTTTGGGTCATTAACGACATGGGCAATCAGCACTCCGAAACGAACGGTCAGGCAATTGGTGTACAGATTAACTGCCTGGGCTTCGCTTTCCAAACAACGGATGACGTAAACAACATGACGTTCTACAAATATGAGATTGTCAATAAGTCAACCAATAAACTTTTCCAAACGTACGTATCGCAATGGAGCGACCCGGACCTCGGGTGCTTTGACAACGATGCCACCGGCTGCGACACTACCAGAAGTTTAGGTATTGTATATAACCGCACCGCCATTGACCAAACCTGCCAGGGGGTACAGGGTTACGGAAGCGAATTGCCCATGATAGGCATTGACTTTTTTGAAGGTCCGCTTACCGATGATAGCATTCCTAAACAGCTTGGTCTCTCTTCATTTGTTTACTTTACCAATAATAACAGCCCTTGTTGCAGCGACCCGGATAACGCGCCGCAATACCGCAATTTCATGACCGGTTTCTGGAAAGACGGAACGCCTTTCACCGAAGGAGGCACCGGATACAACAGCGGTGGTCCTCCCACCAAGTTCTGTTTCCCGGGCAACCCCTCAGACCCGAACGGCTGGAGCGAGTGTAATGCGAACGTTGCAGCCCAGCTTCCTCCGGGCGACCGCCGCATGGTGCAAACCTCGGGACCCTTTAATCTGAACCCCGGCGCTTCACAGTATGTGACGGTGGGTGTGGTTTTTGTACGTCCGCAAGGTGGCGTAGGGGTTTGCCCCAACTTCGCTACCACCATAGGCCCCGCTGACGACAAAGCGCAGGCGCTCTTCAACACCTGCTTTAAACTCGTTGACGGACCTGCCGCTCCCACCCTTCAGATACGCGAGTTGAACAACCAACTCATCATCAATCTCATCAACGAAAAAGGTTCAAACAACTACGGTGAAAAATACGACCAGGTGGACGGGGGTATAGCCCAAATCATCAAAGGTTACCTGAACGGACAAGGCGACTCAACATACACCTTTGAAGGTTATAAATTATATCAGGTAATCAGCCCAACAGTCTCTGCCACAGACCTCAACGACCCCTCCAAAGCCCGACTGGTGGCTCAGTGCGATGTAAGAAACGGAGTTAAGAAAATCGTAAATATTATCCGTGATCAGGCACTGGGGATGAACGTACCTGTACTGATGGTAGAAGGTAAAGACGAGGGGATTAAGAACTCTTTTGTCATCACAGAAGACCTCTTCGCTACCGGAAACAACAAAAAGTTAATCAATCACAAAACGTACTACTACACGGCTATAGCTTACGCGTACAACAACTACTACCCTTACGATGAGAAAAACCCTACAAACATTGACCAACTGACACCTTACATACAGGGTAGAGGGAATTTCAAAATTTACTCGGCAATACCACACAACCCCGACCCGCGCAACGGAGGCACTGTGCTGCGCAGTCAGTGGGGTGACGGCACCATCGTTAAGCGCATTGAAGGGCGCGGCAATGGCGGCAACAACCTTGCCCTCGATGAGGAAACAATAAATAAAATCCTGCAGTCGGGTTCAGTGGCATTTACCGATACGCTCACCTATTTACCCAAGCATGACCCGATAGGTTTTCGCGTAGTGGACCCCATGACTATCAAAGAATCTGATTTTGAATTGCAGTTTGTGGACAACAGCGGCTCAAATTCCATTGGGCCGAACACTTCGTGGATACTGCGCGATCTGGTGAATGGCGACACCATCTACTCGGAGCGCAATTTGGATAGGCCGTACCAGCAACACATTTCGGTGACAAAAAACGGTGTGCGCGATGATTACGGATTTTCCATCACGCTGGGTACCCCCTTGCCGGTTTATCAGATACCGGGTAATTATCTCGCTCCCGCTAACTCTCCCGCACGACCCGTATATGGTCCCTTAGAGTCAAGCATAGAGTACCAAAATCCGGTAGAGCGTTGGCTGAGTTTTGTAGCCGACCAGGGAACCAACGATGTGCGCAACTGGATACGCAGTGGTACAAACATTGTGGTGGGTGCAGGTACTCCTAACCCGCTTCAGGGTGTATTTGATGACTGCTGGTATTACACCGGAGCTACACCCCCTGCTTCCACCGATGGTATTCTCACAGACCCCGACAAAAAGTTCGATAAAATTTTGAATGGGACCTGGGCGCCATACTGCCTTACCGCCAACTATGCCAACAAAGCCGCCACAGGAACTACACCACCTTTTGTGTATGGTCCGGGCTTCAAATGGAGGAATTATGCTAATACGGCAACCGCCAGTGTACCGCCTCAAAATACCCTGGACCGCCTGGCGAGCGTTGATATCGTAATCACCCCCGACCGTAGCAAGTGGAGCCGATGCATCGTATTTGAAACCGGAGAAGATGAAAACGTGAATCAGGGAGCTGACATTGCTCCAAACGGTAAAGGCGCCCGCAAAGGGCAAATCCGCATGGCTGTATCAAAAGTGATGGACAGCAACGGCAACCTGATTGACGACCCGAACTTTTACATTGACCCGCTTAACGCTGATACCGGACGCTCGTACTTCCCCGGCTATGCCATCAATGTAGAAACCGGTGAGCGGCTCAACATTGCCTTTGGGGAAGCAAGTGAATGGCCCGACCAGAATGGCGCTGACATGCTCTGGAATCCTACCGACCGCGTGTTCAGTCCCATTACATATCCCAACCAAATCGTAAGCCAACTGCCATACTTTGGCGGCAAGCACTTCATTTATGTAATGGACACCAAATACGATGAAGG
Source organism: Chitinophagales bacterium (assembly GCA_025057415.1). GTDB lineage: Bacteria > Bacteroidota > Bacteroidia > Chitinophagales > LD1 > Bog-950. The sequence goes on along the minus strand of JANWXI010000058.1, from coordinate 11,653 downwards.
ACGCCAGGCGCAGCGCATACTTTTAGATGCTTATACTAAAGTAGGAGGGTCACCGCTGTTCAGCATTGATACTTCTGTACATCGCGTTTACCGCAGCTTGATGTGGGTATCTATTCCATATCTTACGCCCGGCTACAAGTTTGTAGCTGATGCTAATGGCAATGCATACATACCGCCTGCCGAAATACGCATACGCTTGCGGGTAGAGAAGCCCTACGGGCGCATGCTGACGAATGCTACCAACATAGCGCTTGATTCGTTGCCGCGCTATCAGTTCAGCACCCGGGGACTCGGACCTACTGAAGAAAACAAAGAGTTGGCTAAAAATGCTTTGGATCTGATTCGCGTGGTGCCAAATCCCTACCTGGCATACTCTACCTACGAAACAGACCAGAACAGCAACCGCGTTAAGATTACCAACCTGCCGAATGTATGTAACATCACCATTTATGCCCTAGACGGCACCATCATCCGCCGGCTCACCCGCTCTATTGGCGTAGATCAGGCAACTAACCAGCGCATTGACATCAGTGATGGTAACCGGGCTGACGACAGCAACCTGACCAACGCTATTGAGTGGGATTTGAAAAATGACAAGGGGATACCCATCGGAAGCGGCATTTACCTCTTCCATGTAGAAGCGCCGGGGCTTGGCGAGCGGACCCTGCGGTGGTTTGGCGCCATGCGACCTGCCGATACGTCAAACTTCTGATTTAATCACATTACCAAGCAATACCAACGCGTATGAAGAAAATTTTAGCCATAGTGATTTTAGCCGGTATATTCAGCGCTCCGCTGTATGCCGGTAACCCCGACCGCCGCGGTGAAGCAGGCGCGTATGAGCTAAACATGAACGGATGGGCGCGCTCCGGCGGATTTTGGGGTATGAACTCAGCACGGGTACACGGCTTAGAGGCAGAGCGAATCAATGTTGCCGGCCTCACGCGCGTCAAAAAAACAGAGGTGTACGCTTCATACGCGTTGTGGATGCTCGGCTCCGGGGTGGGCATTTCGCACGCCGGAGTGGCGCAAACATTTAAAGAAGAAAACACCATTGCCCTGCACATACAGGCGCTCAACCTGGGGGTGATAGAACGCACCACCACGCAGAACCCTGAGGGAGGTATAGGCAGCTACCGCCCTACTTTTCTGAACATCGGGGTATCTTATGCACGCAAATTTTCTAACAGCATTCACGGCGGTGTAACTATGCGCATGATTAACGAAGGTATCGGTAACCTCACAGCATTTGGTTTTTCGGTAGATGCCGGTCTGCAGTATGTGACCGGGCCTAAAGACAACATCCACTTTGGCGTGTCGCTGCGCAATGTGGGCACCCCCATGAAATTTCGTGGCGATGCGTTGGCTACAAATGTTTCAATCTTCAGCAGCACCAGCTATCAGTTGACCGTGGAGAACAAAGCCAACAAATTTGAGCTCCCCACCCAGTTGAATATCGGATTTGCGTATGATTTCTGGCTGGGGAAAAAACGCGAAGTATCAGCAAATGTATTCAAGCAGGATTTCCGCCTTACGGGGTTAGCCAACTTTACTTCCAATGCCTTTGGGTACGACCACTACGGATACGGAGTGGAATTTGGCTGGCGCGAAATGCTCATGTTGCGTTTAGGGCACCGTATTGAAACGGGTATATTCAGTAAACGCAATAGTTTAACGGTTTACAACGGGCTGGCTGCAGGGTTATCATTTGACGCGCCGCTCAAAAAAGATACCGGCACCAAGCTTTGTATTGATTACTCATTTCGCTCAACCAGGGCATTTTCCGGCACCCACAGTGTGGGCTTGCGTTTTACGCTGTAATGATTTAATTTAGCATCGTTAAAAACCAAAGACGTCCCTTGCGGGGCGTCTTTGATTTTAGGCGAAACAATTTTAAACGTAGGTTAAACGAACTAAAACAAATAACTATGGCTGTGTTTTATGTAACCCGCGAAGGGATGGAAAAACTGCAGGAAGAGCTGCGTTACCTGCGCTCGGTAAAGCGCCCCGAGATTGCCCGCGCCATTGCCGAAGCCCGCGAAAAAGGGGACCTGAGCGAGAATGCCGAATACCATGCCGCCAAAGAAGAGCAGGGGCACTTAGAAGCCAAAATTGCCGAACTGGAAAATAAACTCGCCAATGCCCGCATAGTGGACGAGAGTAAATTAGATACCAGTAAAGTGGGCATACTCTCGCGTGTGGAGGTGCTCAACAAAAAGGTGAACAAGAAGATGGTGTTTACGATGGTTAGTGAGGCAGAAGCCAACCTGAAAGAGAACAAAATATCGGTCACTTCGCCTATTGGCAAGGCGCTGATGGGGAAGTCGGTGGGTGAAAAAGCCATAGCGCAGACACCCGGGGGCGCCATTGAATTTGAAGTGCTCTCTATCAGAATTTAGGGTATTGCATGGGAGTGTAGAGTAGCTGAGAACAGGCGTTTGGCATACCGCAAAGAACAATAGGAAAGAAAAACAACGGGCAACAAACCAAAGGCAGCGCAGGTATGTCAGACCAAGGTCTGACCAAGTCCCCCAAATTAATTTTGTAATTCAAAACAATTTATTACCTTAGCGGGCTATCACTTTCATGAGGTGTAGTTGAATTGTACATTTTCCTGTGCGCCCGGCACAAATATTGTACACGTAAGTAGTCACCTCTTGATGTGTTAAATGGCTGAAAAACAGATAGTTATATTTTTGGGATTATTCTTGTACAGATATTATATATAATAACCAAGAATAGGTTATGAAAAAGATTTTTACGAACTCTCTTGCAGCGCTACTTCTCACCATCGGCATTTTAAGGGTGAGTGCGCAATGCCAAACCGGCTGTTGGAACTGGTGGGCAAATAGTGGGGGCCCTGCATCTGGGCTTTATACACCTACCTGTACCGATCAAACATTCAACCCCCCCAGCACCGGCTATACTTATGTTAATTTAATACCAGGCGCCAGCTACACTTTTTCAGCCACTGGTGGTTCCGGTTGGACTACACCCTATGTAGAAGCTTACTACTACAATACCGCTTGCAACACTTGGGTCTGTATAACAGCTGCTAACAGTAGTATTACCTTTAACGCACCAAATTCATGTGGCGATTATCATTATCTAATCGTGGTGCGCAATGGTAATACCTGTTGGCCCTCATGGCCCGGAACTTCCGCCACGCTCACATACAGGGCTAACGTAAGCACCAGCGCGGGGTCCATTGGGCTCTCCGCAGCTACAATTTGCAATGGCAACTCTGTTAACATCAACAGCTTAACTAATGCAAGTACTTCAACAGGAACTGTTACCGCCACATTGCGCTTTGAGTGGTGGAGAGAGAACGGAGTTGGTTCGGGGAACTGGACCCTTTTATCATCAAATTCTACCAGTCAGAGCTGGTCTGATGTACCTCCCGGCCCCGGTACTTATCGTTACCTGAGAAGGGCATATCATGATGGGAACTGGACAGGCGCATTTTGCGGTCCGTGCGCTTTCAATAGTTGGACAGGCGCTACCTGCGTAGATGCTATTACGGGTACCCTCACTGTTATCAGCTTGAGTCCGCCTCAGGCATTGGGCAACATTACCTGCGGGCCGGCTGCGGGGTTGACCGGTGCGTTGGCTGATGCCAACTTCTCTGCCAGCGGTTGTTGGGATGGAGGTAATGTAAACTCGGATTGCTCCAGCCCCGGCTGGGGCGGGCATCAGGCATGGCGGGGACGTGTCTTTCGCGATGGGGGGATAGACGGAGGTGTAGTTGGCTGGGCAGTTGACCAAAATAATACCGGAGACTGGTGGCAAGTAGATTTGGGAAGTGTTCGCCCCGTTAACGGTATAGCTTCTCAAGGAAGAGAAGATGCAGACCAGTGGTTAACTCAATACACAGTTCAACTCAGCTATGATGGCAGTAATTGGTTCAATGTACCGGGCACTTTCACTGCCAATGGTGATAGAAACACTGTAGTCACAAACTGGTTTGGCCAGTACCATGCACGGTATGTTCGCATTAACACTATCAATAATGCTTATGTGAATCACCAAAGTGCGAGGTTTGAGGTTCTATCAATACCGGAGGGTTCCAGCAACACAGTGGTATTGTCAGCCGATATTGTGCCAAATGCTGATCAGGTGAGATGGTACACTACACCCACCGGTGGCTCACCTATTACCACGGGCGGAATATATACGGTGGGAAGCAACGGAAGAACTCTTCAGATAACAGGATTGAGTACAAACACTACTTATTATGCTGAAGCATATAACTCAAGTTTGGGTTGTGTGTCTCCCACCCGCACAGCGGTAATAGCCCGCGTTAATAATATCAATGCATGCGGCCCGGGCGGCATTGGCAGTACCAGCGGCAACTCGCTCATGAACCTGTGGTTAGATGGCCAGGTATTTAATAACACTGCAAACGGAACGGCCGTTTCAACCTGGACCGACAAGTCAGGGCGGGGAAACCATGCCACGCAGGGTACAGCGGCCAACCAGCCACAGGTGCAAACCGATGCTGCCATGAATAATCAGAAGTTAGTAAGAGCAGACGGCACGAACGATTTTTTATCTACACCCAACAACATTTATAATTATAGCGGAAGTTTTTACGGCTCAAATACCACACCCTTTGGTGTATTTGGAGTAGCCCGTTACCGGGGCATTAACGGACGTATTATTTCGGGTAACGGTAATAACTGGCTGCTGGGGCATCATAACAACCACGAACAACGGGCCTACTACGAAGGATGGCTCACCGGCAGCTGCGGCGGTGGAGGATTAACGCCGCCCAGCGGAACAACCCGTATCGTGTATGGCGACAGAGGCAGAGCTTGGTCGCGCTTCTTCGACAACGGAAATTTAATAGCGCAAGCCGACTGCGGACCTCAGGCGCCGGGAGGTTTTACCTTCTTCTCATACATTGGGGGCAGCGAATGGTCTAATGGTGATCTGGCAGAGGTTATCGCTTACGAATTGCCCTTAAACACTGCCCGCAGAAGGATATTGGACAACTACTTATCGGCCAAATATGCCACAGCTATTGCCAACGATTTGTATGCCGGTGATGACGCGAGCAACGGCAACTGCGATTTTGACGTTTCGGGTGTTGGACGCGATTTCACCGATGGTATAGGGGTACACCTAACAGGATGTTCCGAAGGGCTGACCATGACTACCACCATTGCGGATTATCTAAAAGACAACGGTGATTACATCATTTTCGGCCATAACCGTCACACACTATACAGTTGGGAAACCAGCGATTTGGCCACCTGCGGCACGCCCAACCCTAGCCGCAGATTGTCGCGTATTTGGTATATAGATAAAACTGACGTATCTAATAACGGCGGTAACGTAACCCTTACCTTCGATATTGGTACAACACCTATTACGGGTACGTATCGCCTACTGTACCGCCCCGGAAATTCGGGCAATTTCAGCAGTATTGCTACTCATAGCAGTATCTCAGGCAACACGGTAATATTTACAATAAACGCCTCATCTATCAATGACGGGCAATATACGTTGGGGTACGATGCGGATATACCGCGTGCCGTTACATTTGACGGAACAAACGGTAACTGTGTATTTGTTCCCAACCACACCTCATTACAAACGCCTGGTGACTTTACCTACGAGATGTGGGTAAGGCCTACTAACTTTACATCTAACAATACATATTTCGAGAATGGTACATGGGCAGGTCAAACTACATTATTACGGCAGGATGTGCCAGGCAGTATCAATCTTTACATTAGTGGTACAGCAGTAGGCGCTCTGGCTTATGCGCCGCCTTTGAATCAGTGGACACATCTGGCACTGGTCCGCAGCGGCGGCACAATATCCCTCTACGCGAATGGTACTTTAGTAGGTAATTTTACCACGTCATACTCTGCTGCCATTACCCCCACCACATCCATGTTTATAGGTTCTTCCACACACACCACCGGACAAAACTTCATCGGCAGCATAGATGAATTCCGTTTGTGGAATGTAGCCCGTACGCCCAGTGAGATTTCATCCAACATGCACGCAAACATCCATGCCGCATCATCCGGCTGGAACAACTTACAGGCATACTATAAGTTCAATGAAAGCGGAGGGGCTTATTTTGATCTTTCCCGCAATGCCAACAATGCCAGCTTAGTGGGCAGCAGCGCTACACGTACTGCCCTGTACACGGCTAACCCCAATAGCATAGCCGCCCAAACCATTTGCAGCGGAGCAAGCACAACCTTCACGGTAACAAATGGCAACGCCAATTCGCGGTTGACATATCAATGGTCGGTTCCGAGCGGTGTCAGCATCTTGAGTGGCGGCACCACACCTACTGTTTCGGTATCTTCGACTAATAGCGGTACTTCGGTAATTTCGTACACGCTAACTGTAACCGAAACTCACAGCAACGAATGCCACACCGAAACCCAAACTGCAACCCTACACGTACGGCCTGTACCACAGGCAACCATCAGCGGCACTACCACAGTATGTGTGGGAGCTCCGTCTCCGGTAATTACCTTTACAAATCCTACAAGCTTACAAATACAGGTGACGTACAATATCAACGGAGGACCTAACCAGTATATAACCGTGAATGCCAACAGCAACGCTACCGTTACGCAAAGCACAGCAACTGCCGGTACATTTACCTACAACATTCAGAGTGTTGAGTTTACAACGGCACCTGCCTGTGCAACTCCGGTTTCCGGCAGCGTTACCATAACTGTAGTGCCCGACCCCTCTATCTCGGGTTTGAGCGGAGCCACCATTTGTAAAGGCGGCACGCATACCTTTATGCCTACTACCAGTGGAGGTACCGGTACATTCACCTATATTTGGGAATACAACAGCGGCACCTGGAACCCGGTGGTGAATGGCACCCCTGCAGGGTTCACCTACAACCAAAGCGGTGCAAACCTGCAAATTACCACTACCAACACAGTAGGCGCAGCTACATACCAATATCGCTTGCGGTTCCAAGCAAGTGGAAGCGGCTGTGATGAGGCACAAAGCACTGTTAACTTAGTTGTTTTAGACAAACCCTCAGTTACTAACCCCGTAGGTGCCAATATTTGTGAGGGTAGTTCGCATACCATGAGTGTAACCGCAAGCGGGGGTATAACGCCTTACACGTTTATTTGGCAATACTTCAACGGTACTACATGGGTGAATGCTGTCAACGGTACTCCTGCGGGTGCATCCTACACCGGCCTCGGCACTAATTCCATAACAGTGAGTGGCTTGAGCGGTGGCACCGGCACAGCTAACTACCAATACAGAGTTATTGTACAATCCAGCGGCGGTAACGGCTGTGATGATGCTATATCTGCATCTGCTACTATTCAGGTAAACAAGATACCGAGCATTACTAATAATTCTACCTCGCTCTGTGAAGGAGCAACCAAAAACTTAACTACCGATCTTGACAACACTTCAGGCGTAACCTGGACTTCTTCGCCTGCATGTGGTAGTTGTTTAAGCGGTGGACCTTCGCCCGCACCGTTTGTGTTTACAGCACCCAACCCTGGTGGTGCTTCAGCCAACTACATCCTCACGGCACGCAACGCCAACAACTCATCTTGCAGCAGTTTCTACATTCAAACCGTTTACTCACAAGACCCGTCAAATGCCGGGCCTGATCAGACACAGTGCAACAACGGTACATTCACCATGGCTGCTAACATTCCCAATTTCGGAACGGGCCAGTGGACATGTATTACCAACTGTACCGGAGTCAATATAGTAAGCCCCGGTTCAAACACCAGTACAGTTTCGGGTGTGCCGGCCAATACAACAACTACGCTGCGCTGGAGAATTATAAATGGCGCTTGTATATCAGATGACTATGTAGATCTCAAGCACGATATCCCTGCATCAATCACCTCTTCAGGCGCTGACATGTGTGAGTTTGATACGCGCACACTCACCGCCAGCATTGGAGGCGGTACCTGGAGTGCAACGTGCGGTCCTTGTGTGAGCGGAAACGTGTTTACAGCACCCAATGTTTCCGGAACCTCTAGTACCTTTACAATAACTTATGCGGTGAACTCCTGCCCCAATCCATCCCAAAATATCACCGTTTACAACACACCGCAACCCGCAGTTAATGCTGGACCTGACAAGAGTATATGTGGCACTACCACAACCCTTAACGCTACTCCACTTACGATCGGTTCCGGAGTGTGGACGGTTTTATCAGGTACAGGCCTGTTCAGTTCTAACACAAGTCCTAATCCCAATGTAACTGGCATGTCGTACGGAAGTAATACGTATCGTTGGACCGCTACCAACGGCGCCTGCAACGTTCATGATGACGTGGAGGTCAAAGGCAATTTGATGACAACAAACATCGCTTCGACTAACCCCGGCACATACATAGCCACCCGTGAGTGTTTAAACGAAAGTGACAACTGGACACATTATTTCCACAATGGCCCCGATGCCACACCGAATACTGCTGATGACTACCGGGTTATTTCTATTAAGAAAAACGGTAATGATATCGGTAAAGTAGGCGACGGTACCTTTGATGCCCGTCAGGTGCTGGATACTACCTCTACAACTTTCGGCAGCGGCTACGGCAACGGTGGTTACTACATCTCTGAGGCAACAGCCCCGTATGTAGCAAACAACGTTAACGGATGGATAGTGATGGGGCGCTACTGGAAGGTTACGCCCACCAACCAGCCGACCAGCGATGTGAATGTAAAATTCTATTTCGATAAAACCGACTACGATGATATACTGAACACAGCGTATTCATTGGGTTGGGAGCCGATACAAAAACCATTCACTGACCTTCAGTTCTATAAGGTTCACAGCCCCAAAAACCCAGCTCCATCTACCGGACACGTGGGCTACACCCATACCGATGTGGACATCTACGTTGATACCCTATTCCATCCGTATGTAAAACTATGGACCTTTGACTCAATCGGTACCGGTAAGTACGTAGCTACGTTTAGCGTAAACTCCTTTAGCGGTGGAGGGGGTGGATTTGGTGGCGGAGGACAGGGAGCCCTTCCGATTGAATTACTTTACCTGACCGCCACAGGCGTCAACAACCAGTACATCCGTATTGACTGGGCAACAGCTTTAGAAATAAACAACAGCGGCTTTGAAGTACAACGCAGCACCGATGCCCAAAACTGGACTACCCTTGCCTGGGTTCCCGGTCAAGGCAACAGCACCGTGCAAAATACTTATCAATACGTTGACCACGATGTAATGAAAGGCGTGGTCTACTACTACCGCCTCAAGCAAGTTGACTGGGATGGTAAGTTCACCTATACCTATATTGTCAGCGCAGTGCTTGATGGTAAAAACTCCTTTACCGTGATGGATTTTGTGCCTAACCCCACTATGGAACAAACTAACCTGCTCATTACTGCCAATGTTGGTACAGAAATTACCGTGGAGTTCTACAACAGCATTGGAGAAAAGATGAGCAGTAACCGGTACATATTGCAAAGCGGGCTGAACACCATACCATTTACCGTTAACCACCTGGCAGCAGGGACTTATACAGCCATTGTCACCAACGGTAATGAGGTGTACAGTAAGAAGCTTGTCATCGCACGATAATCGAGTTTGCTACAATCCAAAGCCCCGCGAAGAAGCGGGGCTTTTTAGTATTCGTAGCAAATTGTGTCTTTTACTTTTAGTAATTCCTTAGGCGGCAGTTAATGATTTAATTTATAAGAGAGCCCTGCAGGAATCCTGTACAATACACAGGGACTTTATACGGATGACTCGCATGCGAGGGGCATTACCCAACCCGCAGATCATCATATTGCTGTAAGGGTGGGTATGAAGCGAAAAGCTTGTGAACGAAAATGGGATTTGTAATTGTTTGTGCGCCCGACGTAGTTGAGTACTTGTGTAATAGCGGGATGTTTTGTTTGTAAAATTACTTCATTAAACTCACATTTTGGGATAATGCCCACCATCGCAACACTCACAAGAAATTTATACCCTAATTGCCAAACCCATAACCATTTTTTCAGATTTACGTAAAAAGTACCTGTAAAACAACGGCACAAAAACCCCGGGTGCTACAAGATATAAAACATTTAAAATCAACCATAAAGAGTTTTATTTATTTGTTAACCAAAAAGTTCCGGCCGGAGCGCCGGAATTTTTTTGCTTTTTCATGTAACCTTTTGGGTGCTGGCTCGTAAAAATATTCTGGCAGGGGCCGTATTTACATGATTAACACAAAAGTAACCGCCAAAATAGAGGAGCTTCTGCGCCGCGGCAGGCAAATGGTAACCGACCATAACCGCGACGCACTCCGGGTATTGGATGAAGCGCACGAACTGGCATACCAACACCAGGACATGCGCCAGGTGGCGTTTATCCTGCTCGCCAAAGCTAACTATTTCAGTTTGGTGATGAACGATTGCGCCAAAGCCACCGAACTCGTAAACGAAGCCAAAGAACTGGCATGCGCAGACGATACCAGTTTAAATGCCCATATAAATGCGGGTTACGGAGTAATAAACCATATTTTGGGCAATACTGCTCTCGCCCAAAAGCACTATCAAAACGCCATTCAGTTACTTGAATGTACAGACGATCGCTCTGAGTACGATAACGAGCGCCTGCCTACCCTGTATTACAATAATTTTATCCTGTTTAGCTACAGCGTTGAACTACCCCCCGATGTCAACGATTTGGACAAGGCGATGATTCTGTACCAAAAGCAGGGGAATGCCCGGGGTGTGGTTAATTGCCTGATTGCAATGGCAAATCATTATTATCATCAACACAAAGATACAGATAAAGCCATTGAAACTATCAAAACCGCTTACGAAAAAGCCAAAATGAGCTGCAGCGCATCGCTCATCGGCATGGCATGCAACAATGCGGTTTTCTTGCTCTCTTCAGTCAATAAGTTTGATGAGTGTTTGAAATACTTGCATGAGGGTATGGAATGTTTCAGACAAATAGATAACCCCTATTTGCTGGGCAGTATTCATCATCAGGCAGGGATAGTTTATAACCGAATGGGCAAACATGATAAAGCCATTACACATTTAAACGAGGCAAAGCGAATTTACTCAGAAAATAATATAAATTACGAATTAGACAAATTATATGATATATTTTCCGAAGCATATTATCATTTAGGTAATTACAAAGATGCCTATGAATATGAACGTAAAGCAAGATTAAAACTCGCTGAACGTACGCACGAGGAGAAGATTAAAATATTAGCCAAAGAGCGCTCTCAGTTTGAAAGTGTGCTGAAAACCCGCGAAACAGAACTCCTCCGCCAGAAAAACAAAGAAATTGAGCAGTACGTTATACGGCTCGAAAACTCCAACAACGAGCTCAAACAGTTTGCGCACGTGGCATCGCACGACCTCAAAGAGCCGCTGCGCATGATTTATTCATACCTCACCCTGCTGCGCAAAAGCTTGGGCAATCAACTCAGCGAGCAGCAGGAGGAGTTTATCAATTTTGCGGTGGACGGCGCCCGGCGCATGGAGCGGTTAATAGACGATTTACTGCGCCTGGCTAAAGTGGACGCCAACCCCAAAATAGAGAAAGTGGCTTTGGCAAAAGTAATTGAGGAAATAAAGTTAAACCTGGATACCCGCATCACCGAGCGCAATGCCCGTATTGAGTACAAACACCTGCCCGTGATAATGGCAGACCGCGCCCA
>JANWXI010000057.1 GCA_025057415.1 Chitinophagales bacterium | reverse complement strand
GAAAATTATTCTAAGCACAGTTGTCTGCGGCGCAAGTACCGCTACACTAAGCGCGTAAGCCGGGTGAGGGATGCGAGCGGAAAGCCCGCAGTCCGCGCCAGCGCCTTTAGCGCTGGCGCGGCGAGGACTTGGAGCGGGTCAGCCCGACCCTGCTGCCTTGCAACGCTTGGCAGCAGGGGCACCCCCAAAAATCTATTTGGCAAAAATTGAGTAGTACTGCAATAAAAAACCGCAACGGATGTTGCGGATAAAGAGCTAAAGCACGCGCGCCGGAATTGCGCTACGGGAGCAGGAGTTAGTTTTCGTCATCAAACACTTCTTCGGTGCCGGGGCCTAACCCGTCCTGAAAGTTGTTAGGGTCAAAGTCCTGCCGGCGGGTGAATTTTTCTTTTTTGAGTTTGATCATGACGAGGCGGTCGAGGCGGAAAGAGCGGTAGTCGTTGCGGAGATGGCACCATGCCACGAGGTGGCGCCTGCGCTCTTTGTAAACGATGGCCATCGGCTCAATATCGCGCACAGAAATGCCTTTTTCTTTACTGTCGTACTCAATGGTGCTGACGAAGCAGTTGTGTATGGCATTGTGAATAGAGCTTAGGAGATTGGGTGAGTAGTGCATTTGTTTATTGGCCTCACCGCGACGTGAGTAAGTAGGGTTGTACATAATTTAGTTTTAGGGTTATGTGAAACGAAGGTAAATTTTCTGTGTGATTTTGCAAAAATATTTCGTAAAAAACTTTGCGCAAAGTTTCCGGTAAATATAAGGCGCACAGCCGTTTACGGGTGGGGAGGTCACGGGGAGTTTCCTATCGCTCATCCGCTCAAGGCGCGCAGTGTTTCTTCGAGCAGTTGTATGCGGTGCAGGGCATCGGCTTTTTTGCGGCGCTCCCCCTCTACCACAGCCGGCGGCGCAGACGACACGAAGCGCTCGTTGCTTAGTTTTTTTTCGACAGATGCCAAAAATCCGCGCACATATTCCAGTTCTTTTTCAAGGCGTGCTCTCTCTTCGTCTGTGTTAGTAGCTTCGCCAGTCCATACGTAAAACTTGCATCCTCCGACTATGAATGTTTTGGCGCCTTTCAGTTCGTGCTGCTTCGGCTCTAAGCGATTAACCCGCGCCAGCTTTTTTATTTTATTGGCAAAGGGCGCAAACACGGCTTCGCCATCGTCCTCATAGTACACATCAACGGTTTCGGTGTTTTTCTTGCCGGCTTTGGCGCGTATTTCGCGGATGGCGGTTATCATTTCAAACGCCAGATTTGCCTGTTGCAGAAGTTGTGAGTTTACCGCGCCCGCTTCGGCTACAGGATAGGACGCCACGCATATACTCTCGCCCTCTTTGCGCGCTGCAAGATGCTGCCATATTTCTTCGGTGATGAAAGGCATGAAGGGGTGTAGCAGCCGCATAAGCGTATCAAAAACCCCGATAGTGAATTGGTAAGTGTGTTGATCAATAGGTTTGCCGTATTCGGGCTTGATGAGTTCGAGGTACCAGGAGCAGAATTCGTCCCATATTAATTTATAGAGCAGCATGAGCGCTTCACTCAGGCGAAACTCATCAAACAATTTGTCTAACTCTGTTATTGCCTGATGCAGGCGGGCATTCATCCAGTCAAGCACGGCTTGATTGCCGGTATCGTTGCCCTCTGCTACCTCCCACCCTTTCACTAAACGCAGAGCGTTCCACATCTTGTTACAAAAGTTTCGCCCCTGCTCGGGTTGTTTATCATCGTACAAGAGGTCGTTGCCGGCAGCGGAAGCGCTCATCACGCCAAAGCGTACCCCATCGGCTCCATACTGAGCGAGTAGTTCCAGGGTATCGGGTGAGTTACCGAGTGACTTGCTCATTTTTCTGCGCAGTTTGTCGCGTACCATGCCGGTGAAATAAACTTTATGGAAGGGCTTTTCGCCTCTGAATTCATACCCGGCAATAATCATGCGCGCCACCCAAAAGAAGATGATATCCCAACCGGTGACAAGTACTGTAGTGGGGTAATAGTAGCGGATGTCGGGGTTGTTGGGGTCTTTAAATCCGTCAAACACTGATATGGGCCACAACCAACTGCTAAACCACGTGTCCACCACATCTTCGTCCTGGCGGAGATCATCCGGTTTAAGATTGGGTATAATAGCGCTCAGTTCATTGAATGCCTCCTGACGGGTTTTAGCAACGGCATACGTACCATCGGGCGCGTACCAGGCGGGTATGCGTTGCCCCCACCACAACTGGCGTGAGATGGGCCAATCGCGTAAATTCTCTAACCAGTGTTTATATAAATTTTTGAACCGCTCGGGGTAAAAGCGGATGTTATCGTTCATGACATTTTCTAACGCGGGTTTAATTAGCTCATCCATACGCACAAACCATTGCATAGAAAGTCGCGGCTCTACCACTGCGTTGGTGCGCTCGCTCAGGCCTACTTTATTGGTAATGGTTTCGGTTTTGATGAGTAAACCCTCCTCAGCGAGCCGCGAAGCAGCAAGGCGACGCGCCTCAAAGCGATCGACCCCCACAAACACCTGTGCTGCTTCGCTGAGTGTTCCGTCATCGTTGAAGCAATCTATGATGGGGAGGTTGTATTTTTTTCCTATCTCGTAGTCGTGAATATCGTGTGCAGGAGTGATTTTCAAAGCACCTGTACCGAATTCCATATCCACATACTCATCAGCAATAACCGGTACTTCGCGCCTTACCAGGGGTACAATTACGGTTTTACCAATCAGGTGTTTGTAGCGTTCATCCTGCGGGTGTACACACACCGCCACATCGCCCATGATGGTTTCGGGACGCACTGTTGCTACAGGGATGTATTCATCACTATCTTTCAAAAGATATTTAACGTAGAAGAGAGTAGATTGCTGTTCTTCATAGTTTACCTCTTCGTTGCTCAATGTGGTTTTGGCTACGGGATCCCAGTTAACCATTTTAAGGTCGCGGTAGAGGTACCCTTTGCGGTAAAGGTGAATGAAAGCATCTATGACCGCCTCGCTGAGCGAATCCTCCATGGTGAAGCGGGTGCGTTTCCAATCGCAACTCGCCCCGAGCTTTTTGAGCTGTTCTAAAATAATACCGCCGTATTTTTCTTTCCAGGCAAAGGCATGTTGCAGAAATTCATCGCGGGTGAGGTCGCTCTTTTTGATGCCTTTCTCGCGGAGCATTTGCACTACCTTGGCTTCTGTAGCGATGCTGGCATGGTCGGTACCGGGTACCCAGCAGGCGTTTTTACCCTGCATGCGCGCGCGGCGGATGAGAATATCCTGAATGGTGTTGTTCAGCATGTGACCCATGTGTAACACGCCGGTAACATTGGGCGGCGGAATGACGATGGCGAACGGCTCGCGCTCATCGGGCACGGAGCGGAAAAACTCATGCTGCATCCAGTATGCGTACCACCGGCTTTCCGTTTCGGCAGGGGAATATGTTTTGGGAATTGACATACAACGCGTAAACAGCGCGCGAATATAGGCGATTATATGCAGAAGTTGTTGGCTTTACACAATACGGGCAAGTGTGAGTTTATCATCTCCGTATTTGTGTTTGATGTTGTCCACCGCTTTGTATAGGTTGGTTTTCCGGGCAGTGTTACTGAATAAATCGTTTATATATTTTTCATCTGCAAGTTGTGAAAACTTTACACCGAGCAGGCGCACGGGTTTATGACGTTTGTACAATTTTTCAAATAACTGTAAGGCAATTTTTATAAGATAGTCGGTTTCTGCAGTATGCCGTATTGACGTTTGACAGGTGCGTGTCTCATAATCGCTGTAACGCACTTTTACAGTCAGGCAGGCGGTTACTTTGCCTTCTGCCCGTAGCTCTACGGCAAGTTTTTCAATAAGTTTTATGATATTTATGTTTAATGTATTGATGTCGGATATATCATTGTGGTAAGTGCGCTCGCAACTCATGCTCTTGCTCTCGCGAAAGGGCACGATTACATCGGATGCTTTGCCGTGTGCCCTATGCCATAATGCTTCGCCCGCAGAGCCGAGCCAATGGCGCAATGCATCTACGCTGAACTGGCGCAAGTCGTGAATGGTGCGGATGCCTTTTGTATGCAGTAGTTTTTGCGTTTTAGGGCCGCAAAAAGGAATGTTCCCCACGGGCATGGGGTCTAAAAATTCCTGTATCCGTTCGGGCAGAACCATTAAAAAGCCGTCGGGCTTCGCTGCATCAGTGGCCATTTTGGCTAACATCTTGTTTACAGATAAGCCAAAAGTAACCGGCAGCCCTGTTTCGGCTATTATTAACTGACGCAAGCCGGTTGCCCATGTTTGTAAGTCAAAGTATTTATCCATGCCCGTACAATCCACATAAAACTCATCAATGCTCGCCTTTTCAAACAGGGGCGTGTGTTGCGCCAATATATCTGTAACCTTATTTGAATAGTGGATGTATGCCTGTATGTTGCCGCGCAAAAACACACCCACCGGGCACAACCGGCGCGCCTGCCGGATACTCATTGCGCTGCATACTCCATAAGCGCGCGCCTCATAGCTGCATGACGACACCACGCCCCGTGTCTCGCTGCCTCCTACTATTACCGGTTTATCCTTCAGAGCGGGATTGAGTAGTCGCTCTACAGATACAAAAAACGCATCTAAATCAATATGTAAGATGTAGCGTTGCATGAGTGCATAAAACTAACAATGCCCTGGCAGACGTGCTGTAAATCAGTTGAAGCTTACCTGCAGCAACTCTTCTGATATGCGTTTTTTCTCTCCGCGGGTGCTGCGTACAAAAGCATCAATGATTTCAGCAGTTTTACGCGGATGCACCATGTGGTACAGGTGTTCGCGAAAGAGGTCTTCTTCGTGAGGGTTTGTAACATCCAATACCCTGATGCCTTCCGCTTCATAGATGCGTGGCACATATTTAGCCACCCCATCGCGGTCACTTTTGAGTATCAGCACCGGAATGTTGTGTTTAAAAAAGTTTTGCAATCCTTTTTGATTATCGAAAGCCGCACTTTGTTCTAAAGCTGAGTGAACTTGAATGGCAAAAATTTTGGCAGGTAAACGGTTGAGGGCTTTTTCGATGGGGATGCGGTTCAGATGCGGCAATGAGTCCATGTTACTCATCAGATACAAAATACGCGATTTGGCAGCAGCCCATATTTTTTCGCGTATCACGCTGTCTTTGCGAATTAACCATTCACTCAGTTGGATACCTCGGTTGCGCACGCCTTGTTTTGTATCAATGGGTATTACTGCCCGTAAGGTTGAGAGCATGGTTTTGATAGCGATGTTGTTGATAAGTGGCAGTGCTGGCAGTATTACGTTGTCTAAAAATCCCAGCACAGCATGTTTGGTTTCCTCACCAAAAAACGGATTAGCGCCAATACGTCCTTTCAGATATAATTTTATCGCAGGGTATTTGTGCATCTCCCGGTCAATCATCATCATGTAAATATTGCCCATAGAATGGTCAAAAATGTAAACATCATGACCGCGTGAACCGAAATACTCTACAACAGCATTAATGTTTTTGCATATATGATGAGAATACTTTTCGGGGGGTAAGCTGTCGGGTATAGTACCGTAATGCATAGCACCGGCAATGTACTGGTGTGAGGGAAGAGTCGCCAGCAATCCGTCAAAAGAGTTGAGACCCAGAAAGCCATGAATGAAGATGATAACAGGTAGTTTTTCTGTGGTGTTTTCGTTGTAGGGTTTTGCCATATCCACGCGGATTATCGTATCGCCATAGGGTGTACTTCGGTTTATCTCTACCTGAGGCCAGGTGAGTGCGTGGTCGTCAATAAACACTGTGAGGCGCCTGCTCACCTGCGGTAGATAACGCAGGAAACCCGGGCTTTCATTGGGGCGGGCATCTGAGGCATAAAGCCAGGCAAGCGGCCGCCGCTTATCCGATTTGGTAGCTAAAAATGCTATACGCCCCGACTTCAGAAGGAAATGAGGAGTTCCGGTAATTTCTTTTTCTCTGCGGTTGGTCACAACTGCCGCAATATCCTTACTTTCAAATGCTCTGGAATTACGCTCAATACCGGCTACACGCCCGTTGGGATCACAAGCTAAAAACACATAGTCAAAACCTACTTTGTCGTGTTGTTTCAGATATCCAGCTACCTGGCGGTTGAAATCATCTGCATATGCCTCTAAGCTTTCGCGGTTGAAATTATGGCCGATTACCTGTGAACGGGTGATATAACCTCTACGAAGCAATTTTTTGATGAATTCACGGGCATCCACTACGCCGGGGGCTAATTTACGCTGCCGGTAAAGCGGAGTGTTTACAAACGTGTAGAGAATTTTTTCAGGTGACTTGATGCGATGGTAATTTTCCAGAATGTACTTATAGGCCCCAGCCGGTGACATCCCATGCGATAAGCCCACCAAAAACACTTCACCTTTCTCCAGAACACGGTTGGCATGTTTGATAAAATCATCGCCCACGGCTTTGTTAAACTCCTCAGGATCCTGAAAATACCGCGTATCGGGAATCTGAGGGGTAATAGTACCAAAGGTATTTGTACCGTTTGTCATATAATGGGTTATGAATCTTCAATGGCGCTATATTGAGTAATTTTGTGATTATGTGAAACAAACGGAAAAACTCATGTAATGTTTATGAAACGAATATTTAAACTATATTGTTACTTTTGTATGTTGAAAATCACCTTTTTGTGCTATACAGTTCAGTAAATTAGGCACAATTTATGCCGTTATGAAGCTGTATCACCATGCTGCCGTTAATGTAAAATTTACCGGCACACGCCCAGTGTGGTTTGAGTATATGATGGTTTGTTTAGCAGGGTTTTGAGTGTTCATTTATTGGTGCAAGACAAATAGTTATCTAAAATGAGAAAAACACTATACTTCATAGCAGGTGTAGCGACCCTGATACCTCTCATTTTGTGGGGGCAAGCTGAGGTGCAAAACCTGACCCCCGGTAATCATTTATTCTGGCGTATTGCCGGGAACTCTGCTACTATTGATGGTACGCATTTTATCGGCACCACCGATAACGTTCCTCTAAACTTTCGTATTAATAACATACGTGCCGGCAGAATTACGAATGCTACCACCGGGCAAACGTTTTATGGTTTTCAGGCGGGTAACAGCGTTACCGGAATTAACAACACACTGATAGGAACAAACGCAGGCCAAAACCTCACGACCGGCAACGAAAATGTTGGCATCGGGGCATTTTCACTCACCGGTGGCGCCGGCGCTACATCCAGCGCAAACACGGCGGTGGGTTTCTTTGCTCTTCACAACACCACCACGGGCAACCATAATACGGCTGTTGGGCATTTTGCTCTCGGCGGCAATACGACCGGAATACTTAACTCGGCATTCGGAGCGGGCAGCATGGATCTTTTTCAAAGCGGCTCCTACAACTCAGCCATTGGTTTCTGGTCAATGAGGGGTCAACCGGGTGCATCAGGAAGTTACAACTCTGCCATTGGGTATCAAAGCTTGTACTCTGTCACTTCCGGTAGCTACAACACGGCATTGGGTGTTTTTGCATTGCGCAATCTGACTGCCGGCAACTATAATGTTGCCGTTGGCGACTCTGCGCTCTTTTTGTTTAGTAGTTCAACCGGTACCAATACCGCAATAGGTCACGCCGCGCTGCGAAATACTACCTCAGGTACCAACAATACAGCACTGGGTAACATGGCTCTCTATCACAACAGCAGCGGCTCTAACAACACTGCCATAGGCCACAGGTCCGGTATAAACACATTTTTCAATCAAAACAACACATTGGTTGGCGCCAACACAACCGCTTCATTAGGGCTTTCGTATGCGGGCGCTATTGGCGCTGATGCGAGTGTCACAACGGATAGCACAATCATTTTGGGTAGTATTGAACCATCCATTCGGGTGGGCATTGGTACCACCTCAGTAAACAACAGGTACAAATTATACGTACGTAAAGTTCAGCACGACCCGATAGGAGACGGACAACACATAATCTTTTCGTTCAGGGATCGATCATCTGCTTTCAATGGTTTTACCTATGCAATTTTCGGCTCCAACACCGCTGTTGCTGGTTACAATTTTTGGGGTGACGAGTATTCTTTTGGTGTAGGGGGATTCACTTGGAATGACTTTACCCGCAACGGTGGGGTATTGGGGGCCAATCAAGATGCATCATATTGGGGCTCACTTGGTTACAGGACAAGCGGTTATATCGACATAGGTGTGTACGGCACAAGTTCGGCTACCGGCTTCGGATTTTTACCCGATGGACATCAATACTTTACCGGTATAGGTGGAGCATTTTACGGCGGCTCCGTCGGCTCATGGAGCCGGGGTGAAGTAATGGGGCAGATAACTGCCGGAGAGTTGTTCTCTTCCTATAATCTCGGCAATGAGTACACCAGCGGCTTTCATGCCGATGTGGTACAGACGGGCGACAGAAAGATAGCTGCCTTTCCGGTAACCGGATCTGACCTGAAGGTATATACCGATGGCTCTGCCACCATCAACGGCGTTTCTGTATTTGTTCCCTTTGATGAAAAATTCAAGTCGTTAATCCGGGATGTGCCCATCGTGACAGTAACTCCGGTGGGTGAAGCTGCACCGTTATACATTGCCTCCGTAAGTAAAGAGGGGTTTACGGTAGCTTGCCACCATTCCGTTAATGTGCAGTTTAACTGGATGGCAACCGGCAAACGAGTGGATGCCGAAAAAGTAAATGTTCCTGCCGATATTTTAGACCCTACTTTCGATACCAACCTGAAAAAGGTGCTTTTCAATGAAAACAACCGCGAGCAATCCGGTATGCCTATTTGGTACGATGGCAAAAAAGTGCGTTTTGACAAAGCACCCGAAAGAAAACTTGAGCGAAAACCGGAGTAATTTTATTTACCGCTCTGCGTAACACACAATTTTTCAAGTACTGCGGTAAGATACTGCCGAATGAACTCTATTCCCTCATAATTTATTTTATCGGGTGTATCAGAACAACGGTGGTAATCATCATGGTTGCCGGTAGTAACAAAGGCAATCTGCACATTTCTTTTCACAAAAGCCGTATGGTCCCCTATGGAATGTAAGGGTTGTGGATGCGGTGTTATTTTATCTGTCTGAATTGCCGGCCATGAGATGTTCGTTTCTATGCGTAAAATTTTAGATACTGTATCCAACCTACCTACCATATCGAGGTTAAACAGCCATGTTAACGCATTATACTTTTTGTAAATATATTTTACCAACGCCATGCTGCCGTGCAAACCGTCTTCATGGCCTGCCGTAAAAACGGCCGTAATGGTGTAATGTGGCAGAATTTTTTGCAGGGTATCAAACAACATGATGGCCAATGCCACACCACTGGCATTATCATCGGCCCCGGGATGCAGGCAATTTCTGTTAATTTCTCTGCTACGATATGCTCCCATACCCAGATGATCGTAGTGCGCCATAATGCAAAGGAGTTGTGTGTTTTTTTCACCCTTTGTAAGTATAATATTTGCCCCGTGCTTTTTCTTCCCCTCTACGCGATAGGTAAACCGCTGCGTACACATCGCTGCTTCTCCCCTGTACATTTTCAGCCAGCTAAGAAACATCTTAGCGGTTTGTACAGAGGTGGGGCGCCCACCCCATCGCGTATCGCTCAGTTCATAAATGATGTTTTTAGCTTCCTGGTGCGATATGATTTGTGCCATTGCCCCGGGTACGTACGTAGAAATAAACGCACACAAGCACAGTAGTTCCAGAGTTGTGACTTTCCACATCATCGCATGGTTTCATATCGCTGAATATCAAGCCGAAGAAATACAAACAACATCAAGGTAAAAGCCAGCAACGATGACCCTCCATAACTTATAAACGGCAAGGGAATACCAACCACGGGCATCAGGCCGATAGTCATGCCGATGTTGATCATAAAGTGGAAAAATAAAACCGACACCACACAATACCCATACACCTTGCTGTAGACGGAACGTTGCCGCTCGGCCAGGTACAGCAAACGATAAAACAAAACCAGATACGCTGCTATGAGCAATGTACTGCCTACAAAACCAAACTCCTCCCCCACCGAACTGAAAATAAAATCGGTGCTTTGCTCAGGCACAAATTTTAACTTCGTTTGTGTGCCGTTCAGGTAACCCTTGCCTAAAAATCCGCCGGAGCCGATAGCGATGATACTTTGCCGGATGTTCCAGTCGCGGCCTTTTTCTACCTCTTTACCAAGCAGCACGTTGATGCGGTCCTGACGGTGTTTTTTTAGTTTGCTGAAACCATAATCTACCGAATAAACAAAAGCTGATGCGGCTACCCAAATCAAAAACGTAAGTGTTATCAGTTTCTTGTTTTTCCAAAAAAGGTATCCGAAAAGAAGCATCAGTAAAAACATTGTCGCAATCAAATAGTATTTATTAACGACCAAGGCAAGGATAGCTAATGTTACTAGGGCCGTACCTACAATCAGAAAATAGCTTTCTAAGCCCACCCGGTGCATAGCCAGAACAAAACCGAAAAATACCAGCGCAGATCCCAAATCACCCTGCGCGGCAACCATTGCCATGGGGAATATCACTATCAGAAATGCTTTCAACTTATCCGCCCATTTTCGTATGTCAACATTCAGTCCTGCCAAAAACTTTGATAAGCCGAGCGCTGTGCCGAATTTAGCCAACTCGGAGGGCTGCATCTGAAATCCTCCGAATTTTATCCAGTTATTCTGCCCTTTAATTTCTGTCCCAACGAAAAAAACCGAAACGACAAACAACAGTATCAGGACGTATAACACATACGATAGCGTGACAAAAAAACGTGCTTCGATAAGTGTAATGGCAAAAGCGAGCAGTCCTGAAATTACCATCCATCTGAATTGCTTGCCGCTGTTGATGGCACTATTGAAAATACTCACATCATCACCTCCGCTGGAAGCAGAATAAATATTCAACCAGCCAAAGATTACCAGCGCTGCGTAAAGTGACACCACCACCCAATCAATTCTTTTCGCTATCGACTCCTGACGAGGCATAATCAATCCTCCCCTGCAACTAAGGTTGCGCTTTTATTAACCGACACTCCATATTTTTTCAGCAAGTTGCTCCTCATCATTTTTGTTTCCAAAGATATGCGTTTGGTTTGAATCGTATCGTTGAGATATTTCTCAACCATCAGACTGGCTATCGGGGCGGCATAAGCTGCCCCATACCCTCCGTTTTCCACTACCACAGCTATGGCAATTTTAGGGTTGTCGCGCGGGGCAAACCCCGCAAACATAGAGTGATTATCGCCATGGGGGTTTTGGGCAGTGCCGGTTTTGCCGCATAAACTTATGCCTGGAATTCGGGCGGCCCGGGCAGTTCCGCGCTCTACCACCTGGTACAAGCCCTCAATAATAGGTTCAAACCATTGTGTGTCAATATCCACTTTGTATTTCTTGTATGGGCGTGTAACATCTTTACCACTTACAGGGTCTGTGATTTTCTTTACTACATGCGGTGTAATCCAGTATCCCTTATTCGCTATGCAGGCAAACATATTTGCCATCTGCAAAGGAGTGACGAGAATCTCACCTTGCCCGATACCAAGTGATATGATGTTTGATGAATACCACTTATCTTTACCATATATCTTGTCAAAGTACTCAGGTGAAGGAATATTCCCTTTTGCTTCGTATGGTAAATCTATGCCGGTTTTAACTCCCAACCCAAACTGGTTGCAGTAGCGCTGCCACTTGGCGTAAACTTCGCGTATGTTTTTGTATTGCCGGTTTTCAACTGTATTTCGGAAAGTTTGCCAGAAGTATGGATTACAGGATTGTTGTAGTGCATACATGATGTTACCTGCTGAAGGGTGACGGTGTGAACAGCGCAGTCGTAATCCCGCGAAATAGTATATACCGCTGCATGTTACAAAATAATCAACCGACTGCACGCCTTCCTGCAAAGCAATAAGCCCCACAATGGGTTTAAATGCCGAACCGGGCGGATATGTGGCCAAAGTAGGACGGGAGTAGAGCGGTAGCAGTGTATCTTCTTTCAGCGCTTTGAAGTTTTTTCCGCGTATGGCTCCACAAAGCAAATTGGGGTCGTAACCGGGGCTGCTCACCATCGCCAGTATCTCTCCGGTGGATGGCTCTATGGCTACAATACTTCCCTTTTTGTTTTGCATAAGCTTTTCTCCGTACTCCTGAAGCTTTATATCAAGGGTGGTGATGATGTTATCGCCGGCTATTGCTGCCGTGTCAAATTTTCCGTCTTCAAACCGGCCTACTTCCCTGCCTAAAACATCCACAAATACGAATTTTTTTCCGCGTACACCTCCCAATTCCTGTTCGTAAACTTTTTCAATACCGCTTTTGCCAACGTAATCACCGGGTTTATAGTAGTTGTTGCTGGCTTCAATCTGCCTTTCGTCCACTTCTCCAATGTCTCCCAGAATCGTTGCAGCAACTCTGTAAGGGTACCTGCGAATAGAACGCTCCTGTCCTTCAAAACCGGGAAACAGGTGCATGAATTCCTGCAAACGGCTGTAATCTTTTTGCGAAATCTGCTTGATAAATACGTTCGGTTTGCGAGTTGAATAACCTTTTTGCTTTTGCATCTCCATCCACTTACGGTCAAACTCCTCTCGTGTAATACCGAGCAGTTCACATAGTTTGGCGGTATCAGCTCCGCGTACCGCTCTCGGGGTAACCATCAAATCATACAGCGGTTCATTATAAATTAGTAATTCTCCGTTTCGGTCATACACTAAACCGCGGGTAGGGTAAATATCCACTTCCTTGATGGCATTATTTTTTGCTAGTAATCTGTAACGGGTATCAAATATTTGCAAATACATAAGCCTCATAGTGAATAAAATAGCTACCGTGGCCATAACAATCCGCAGAACATTGTAGCGATTCTTAAAGAGATCTTTTGTGCTCATGGAGGGCTATGCAAATCTTTTTTTCCTGCGGCTCGAAAAAAGATACACAAACAATATCATGAATATTACAGATACCAGCGTACTTAGGATAACTTTTAACAGTAAGTGTAGTACATTTCGGAGTGTTACTTCCTCTAAAATAAAATAAAATAACAGATACAGCAGCGTTGCAGTACCACAATATATAATGAACCAAGTAGTCCCTTGTGCATAAATATTGGGGCTTACCTCGAATTCTGTGCCGGTAGGAGTAATGAGCTTTATCAACAAAGGACGAAAATAACCTAGTGCTAATCCTGCAGCAGCATGCATACCAATAGACCCCAGAAAAATGTCCAATGCAAAGCCAGATAACATTCCCGCCATCATCAACGCCAACCTCGACATTTCAAAAGGCAGTAATAAGACAAACAGCGGATAAACGTATGGATTTACATATGTACTGAAATTAATATTACTGATAATTAGCACCTGCGACAGGAGCAGCAATATAAAACGCAGAAGTATGGATGGAATGTGACTAATCATACTCAAGGTTTTAATTGTGCTGCATTAACCAGTGTATCAAGGCGTACCAATTCTTCTTTACGCAAATTATTTACAACATACACATAGGTAAGTTTGCCCAAATCCTCGCTGAGTTTCACACGTATATCGAGCATGTTCTTCTCCGGTTCTAGATTTACGTTACTAACAGTGCCTATCATAATATTTTGAGGAAAAAGATAGGAATACCCACTGGTAACCAGGGTATCCCCTACCTTAACGGGTACGTGTTTGGCTATTTGCTCCAGATTTACGTGGGTGGTGCTGTAGCCATCCCAGCTGATATTGCCAAAGTATTCTGTCCGCAAAAGTTTTGCGCTTACCTTGAAATTTTTACTGAGAATACTCATTACCGCTGCGTAATTCTCCGTTACACTCACTACCTGTCCTACCACACCATTTGCGGAAATAACCCCCATCTGATTTTTTATGCCGTGCTTGCTTCCTTTGTTTAAGTAGATGTAGTTGACCGGTCTGTTTAGTGTGTTGTAGATCACCTGCGCGGCAATGTACGTGTAATGCTGCACCCATTTATGGGTTGAGTCGCTTACCTGCCCGGAATGCAAATAATCGTTGTATTTTGACTCGGCTAATTGCTCCCGCAGACGAAGGTTTTCGTGCACCAAACTATCGTTTACACTGCGAAGTTGAAAGTAACCGATTATCGATGCATAAGCATTGTATAGGGTGCCATTCACCCGATTGGCGGTTTGCAAATATGCCACCTGATTGTAGGGGTTGTTTCGATAAATCAAATAAAAGCATAATATCTCAAGCAATAAAAACAGCAAAAACAGGTGGTGTTGCAGAATGAAGCGAATAAGATTATACACGGGTAATTCGGCTATTCGCTGCGAAGAAAATAAGTTTATAGGTGCCTGGCATGTGCCGTAAGATAGTTTGGTTCATTCATCCATCAGGAAAGTGAACCGGTCAATATTTTTCAGGGCAATGCCGGTACCACGCACCACAGCGCGGAGAGGGTCATCTGCCACATGCACCGGGAGTTTGGTTTTTTGACTGATTCGTTTATCGAGCCCGCGGAGAAGGGCTCCGCCTCCGGTAAGGTAAAGACCGGTCTTAAAAATGTCAGCAGCCAGTTCGGGTGGGGTGGTCTCCAATGCTTTTAGGATAGCTTCTTCTATTTTGGAAATACTTTTATCGATGGCGTGGGCAATTTCAGAGTATGAAACAATGATTTGTTTGGGTATGCCCGTCATCAGATCACGTCCGTTTACGGGGTAATCATCTGGCGGATTTTCAATATCTGTGAGGGCAGAACCGACGTTGATTTTAATCAATTCGGCTGTGCGCTCCCCTATGAGCATGTTGTGTTGCCGGCGCATGTAATCCACAATATCCAGTGTAAACTCATCCCCTGCCACCCGTATAGATTGGTCACATACGATGCCCGAAAGGGCTATTACGGCAATCTCGGTTGTGCCTCCCCCGATGTCGATAATCATGTTACCGTTAGGCTCCTCCACATCAATCCCGATTCCGATGGCAGCCGCCATGGGTTCGTGAATCATTTTCACTTCCTGGCCACCAGCTTGCTCCGCACTGTCTTTTACAGCGCGTTTCTCCACCTCAGTTATACCCGAAGGAATACAGATTACCATGCGGTACCTGGGCGGAAAGAGGGGGCGCTTATTGCCATAAATCATGTTAATCATCTCACGGATCATACTTTCGGCAGCTTTGAAATCTGCTATAACTCCGTCTTTCAGCGGGCGAACCGTTTTTATGTTCTCGTGAGTTTTTTCGTGCATCTGCATAGCCCTGTGCCCTACGGCTATCACTTTGTCGGTACGCCTGTCTATGGCTACAATGGAGGGCTCGTCCACCACTACTTTGTCATTGTGAATGATGAGTGTATTTGCCGTACCAAGGTCTATGGCTATCTCCTGCGTCAGAAAACTGAATAGTGACATTTGAGTAAAGGTTAGATTTAAACTGAGTTAAAGTTGGCGGCAAAGTAGCAAAAAACCTGCCACAGTTTTACAATCTATAACGTCTTAAAAAGCAACCTTACATGTAACTGGGAAGCGTGATGTTATCCTTGAAACTAAAAGTAATAAATCTCAAACTTTTGCCTACATGCAAGTTACTTGAAACCACGAGTTTGTGCCGGGCTGGGGATTGCTTAACATATTGGGCTTTTTCTTTAAATATCTAAATAAATTTGCACTGTGTTGAAAATTTATTTTATTTGCAAATGGTGGATATCCAGGTGGTATCTGCTATCTGAAAAAAAACTTCCAGCGGATATGAATAAGAGATTTTACAC
Source organism: Chitinophagales bacterium (assembly GCA_025057415.1). Lineage (GTDB taxonomy): Bacteria > Bacteroidota > Bacteroidia > Chitinophagales > LD1 > Bog-950. Next base: position 4,059 of record JANWXI010000057.1, on the reverse strand, counting down.
ATGCATTTTCGCGGTGTTGTTGTTGACACCTTTGTTCCTTTTTGCTCAAAATGGAGAAAGAAACACTAAAGAGACAAAAGTCGAACCCAAAGAAGAAACCCAAAAAGAAGACGGCAAGGACAAGGAGCCCAAAACGAGAGATTTTCAAAATCAAATTCAGTTTTTTAAACCTGACATTGAGTCACAGCTACACAACTTTTACAGACGCCGCGAAATTTCTACACCGCTTCAACCGCGTTATGATACAGATTCTGCCGTTTATCAGCGCGGTAAAAAGCGTCAAAAACAACAACAGGCATACCTCAATAACCAATACTTTTTCCCGGCAAGACCCAGAGACCAATGGGAACTCGGTATTAACTTTGGCAGCGCGTTCGTAAGTGGTGACGTACGCCCATACGTAAATATCAGAGGACTTATCCAAAACATCGGTGCCGGAGTAACAATTCGTAAAGCATTGGGTTACTCATTCTCATTACGGTTTGGCTACAACTACTTTTTAATGACAGGGCGTAACTGGGAACCCGATGAAAACCTTGAGTTCAACGGCGCTTTACGCGGCAGGTATGATTCGCGAGTTAATTATTGGAACAATCCACGTCTGCTGGCATCTAACACGACCGACTCGCTTAACATGAACAAAATGTTTTTTTACAATTACCGTACCTATATGCACGAAGTGAATTTCAACGGAGTGGTGAACCTTGGCAACATTCGTTTCCACAAAGAACGCACCATTGTAAACTTCTACCTTACTGCTGGTGCCAGCGCATTTATTTACACTACTTATATGGATGCACTTAACGAAAACGGTGATGTTCATGATTTCTCCCACGTTCATCGCCTTTACTACGATGCATCATTTAATCCCGATGTAAATGCAGCTTTTAACTTCAGAAAGGAAGCACTTAAAAGATTAAATAATATTCTGGACGGTAAATACGAAAGTTTTGCAGAACGCGAAAACAACGTATGGGGAAGGAAGGGATGGGCTTTTATCCCAACCGGAAACGTCGGTGCCGGTGTTCAGTTTCACGCAACCAAATGGTTCACTGTTGGTATAGAACAGCGAGCTATTTTGGGTACAAGCGACCTGCTTGACGGCTACCGCTGGCAACAAGATGTGCATGATGGTTTTACACGTGAATGGGACAATGTGATGTACACATCCATTAACTTACTTTTCAATTTAGGCAAAAAACGCACCGCTCCCATGTACTGGCTCAACCCCGTTCACCATACATATAAAAAACTTGGCGAGGTCAATCCTGCCAGCATAGCGGAGGACCTGAAAAAGGACGATGATGACGATGGCGTACCTAACTGGTTAGATAAAGAACCCAACACCAAAAAGGATTGTCCGGTAGACACAAAAGGACGTTCGCTTGATAGCGATAAAGACGGTATTGTTGATTGTGACGATAAAGAGCCATTCTCAGCGCCCGGTTATCCGGTTGATTCCTTTGGCGTTGCTATCATTCCGCCTAATCCGTGCTGCGATACCGTTGGTAGAGGAGAAGGTGACGGTTCCGACTTGCCTGGTACTGGAGGACGTAGCAGGAGGAGTGGCACCGGATATGATTGCTCGAAAATTGAATTGCCATCTATCGTGTTTGATGAGGATAAATACTACTTAGATCCTCAATATTACGGTACTCTTCACATGATTGCTGAGCGGATGCAGATGTGTCCTGACATGAAACTGGTGGTCACCGGATACGATGAATCGCGCAATGACCAGAAATACAACGAACAGCTGGCATGGAACCGGGCAAATGCCGCTGTAGATTACCTGGTAGAAAAATACGGCATTTCACGCGACCGATTTATTGTGAAATACCAGGGAGGCAAGAAAGCCGCCACCGGTACGCCTTATGAGCGCAAGATGAAAAACAAAGTTGAATTCCGCTATGCTAACGAAGGGGAAACCGGCAGCAGCAACCCGCCGGCACCGCATCCGGGATTGAAAGCCGGTTCGAACAAATAACGTACTAAACGAAACCCTATTTACAAAGCCACGCACCATCGCAGCGTGGCTTTTTTGTTTGAAAAATGTACATATCCATCGTATTGCTACTTTAGCCGTCCATTCCGGAAAACGCATGAAAAAAATATTAGTAGCGAACAGAGGCGAAATAGCCCTCCGCGTGATGAAAAGCGCCCGCGAAATGGGAATACTCACCGTTGCTGTTTACTCTGAGGCAGACCGCCTGTCGCCTCACGTACGCTATGCCGATGAGGCCGTCTGCATCGGCCCCGCGCCATCTAAAGAAAGCTACCTGCGCGGTGATAAAATCATAGAAGTCGCTAAAAAATTGCAAGTGGACGGGATACATCCCGGCTATGGTTTCCTGAGCGAGAATGCCACATTCGCTGCGATGGTGGAGCAAAACGGCATTACGTTTATAGGACCTACACCCGAGTCCATCGAAATTATGGGCAGCAAGTTAGCGGCCAAGGAGGCAGCAAAAAAATTCAATATCCCCATGGTGCCGGGGAGCGAAGGCGCCATAACCAACATACAAGAAGCCAAAACATTGGCGCGCGCCATCGGATATCCTGTCCTGATTAAGGCAAGCGCAGGTGGTGGCGGCAAGGGCATGCGGGTGGTTTACCGGGAAGAGGAACTGGAGGAGCAAATGACACGTGCGCAAAGCGAGGCATTGAATGCTTTTGGCGATGGTAGTGTGTTCATTGAAAAATACGTGGCATCCCCAAAGCATATCGAGGTACAAATTCTGGGCGATAATTATGGAAACATCGTATATCTGTACGAGCGTGAATGTTCGGTGCAGCGAAGGCACCAGAAAGTAATTGAAGAAGCCCCCAGCTCATGCCTCACACCCGAAAAACGCAGGGCCATTGGCGAGGCAGCAGTGCTGGTTGGCAAAAGCTGTGCATACATTGGTGCAGGCACCGTGGAGTTTCTGGTAGATGAGCAACTCAACTTCTATTTTCTGGAGATGAACACACGTCTGCAGGTAGAGCATCCGGTCACGGAAATGATCACCGGCATAGACCTCGTGAAAGAGCAAATCAAAATAGCGCGGGGAGAAAAGCTGAGTTTCACACAAGAGGAAATACCACTTCGCGGTCACGCCATTGAATTGCGCGTGTATGCCGAAGATCCCGCTAATAACTTTTTGCCCGATATAGGCCGACTAACTGAGTATCGCAAACCCGAAGGCCCCGGTATCCGGGTTGATGATGGTTATGAAGCCGGAATGCACATACCAATTTACTACGACCCCCTACTCGCCAAACTTATCGCCTATGGCAGCGACCGCAGCGAAGCCATCGCACGGCTGCTTCGTGCCATCGATGATTACCAAATTACCGGCGTGAAAAACACCCTTTCGTTTGGAAAATTTGTTTTGCAGCACCCCGATTTCCTGAATGGAACATTTGATACGCATTTTGTTGCGAGGCACTTTCGCCCGGAACTTCTTTGCTACGAACAGGAAGATGAAATGGAAATTGCCGCGCATTTTGCCGCTTTTACCTACCAACAATCGCAGAAGCAAACTTCAGCGCTCACTACCCAATCTGCGCATCGCAGTAACTGGGTAAGGAACCGCAGTCAATACCGTCATTAATACCCTTGTTCATCATTTTCACGGTGCGATGTGTGCACTAATGAAACTGCCGCACGTTCATCGGTAGTGCTCATATGAGCGTAATCGCTGTAATTGGCATTGAAATTCCATGCCAATAATTTCTGGTATTTGAAAAAGGCATTTAATTACCCCGCTTCAGTTTTAAGTTTTTAATTCATATTATGAGTGAAGTTGCATCTACAGATGATTTATGTATAACTCTTACTTTTCAGAGAGGGCATTAAAAAGCGCATTGCCAAGCTAAACGATACGAGTAATCTTAGCATATCTGGATTGTATGGAGAGTGTTGCCAAGTAAACAGAAATGTAGTTGATCCTGAATAAAAATTAGCAGTTTCGGTACTCAAATCATTCAGCTACAACGCATTTTTACACAATATTAGTTTTATTTTATACGGTGTAATGAATTGGCTAATTAAATGAGGTTTTTTATAGTTTGATT
>JANWXI010000056.1 GCA_025057415.1 Chitinophagales bacterium | reverse complement strand
TATTAGTTTTCAACATCTTGTATCAGATAATCTCTAATGACGGTCATTAGAAATTTGTACCGAATGACAATTTTGGGTTTATGTAATCAAGCCGTATGGGGAGGACGCTCAGGTTTCGTCATCGGGGGTTTCTTCGCCATCGGTGGCGCCCAGGGCACCGTCTTCCTCGGCGTTGTAGTTGAGTTTGCCGTTGGCAATTTTGGTGATGGCGGCTATGGAGTCGCCTTCGTCCAGGCGGATGAGGCGCACGCCTTGTGTGGCGCGACCCGCCACGCGCAGTTGGTCAACAGCAATGCGTATGGCTACGCCGCTGCGGTTGATAATCATGATGTGGTCGTTGTCGGTTACGTTGAGGATGCCGATGAGGTAACCGGTTTTTTCGGTGATGTTGATGGTTTTTACCCCTTTGCCGCCCCGGTTGGTGATGCGGTACTCGGGCTCACCGGTTTCGGGGTCGTTGATGTAGCTGCGCTTGCCGAAGCCCTTTTCGCTGAGAACGAGGATGGTTTCTTCTTTGCTTTCGGGGTGCACGGCAATCATGCCCACCACTTCGTCTTGCTCGCTGCCGAGGGTGACACCGCGTACTCCGGCGGCTACGCGACCTACCGGGCGCAGGGTTTCATCATCGTTGGGGAAGCGGATGGCTTTGCCTTCTTTGGTGGCGATGATGATGTGGCTGTTGGCATCGGTGAGGATTACCTGCACCAGTTCATCGCCCTCGCGAATATCTATGGCGTTGATGCCGCCGGCGCGTACGTTGCTGTATGCTTTGAGGGTGGTTTTTTTGACGGTGCCCTTACGGGTGCAAAATATTACGTAGTGGCTGTTGAGGTATTGCTCATCGGTGAGGTTTTGCACCGGTATATACGCCATGATTTTGTCTTCTTTGGGCAGGTTCATGAGGTTTTGTATGGCGCGTCCTTTGCTGGTTTTTTCGCCCTCAGGTATTTCATATACTTTGAGCCAGTAGCAGCGCCCCAATTCGGTGAAAAAGAGGATGTAGTTGTGGTTGTGCGCCACAAAGATGTGCTCAATGAAGTCCTCATCGCGGGCGCTGGAGCCCTTGCTGCCTCGCCCGCCGCGGTTTTGGGTGCGGTACTCAGCCGAAGGGGTGCGTTTGATATAACCGAGGTGCGATATGGTAACTACGACTTCATCGTTGGCAATTAGGTCTTCCATATTAAAATCACCGGCGGCAAATTCGATGGTTGTTCTGCGTTCGTCACCGTATTTTTCGCGGATTTCCTTCAGCTCGTCTTTGATGATTTGCATGCGGAGGGGTTCCTCAGCCAGCACGCGGTTGAGCCATTCAATTTTCTTCATCAGTTCGGCATATTCTTCGCGTATTTTGTCGCGCTCCAGACCGGTGAGGCGTTGCAGGCGCATGTCGAGAATGGCTTTGGCTTGCACCTCGGTGAGGCCGAATTTATCCATGAGGCCGTTTTTGGCCACTTCGGGGTCTGCCGCGGCGCGGATGAGGGCGATGACTTCGTCAAGATGGTCAAGCGCCGTGAGGAGCCCTTCGAGGATATGGGCGCGTTCTTGTGCCTTGCGAAGGTCAAACTGTGCCCGGCGTACCACCACCTCGTGCCTGAAGTCAACAAAGTGCTGAATGAGTTGCTTTAAGTTTAGCAACTGGGGCACACCCTTTACGATAGCCACGTTGTTGATGCCGTAGCTGGTTTGCAGGGGGGTGAGGGCAAAAAGCTGGTTTAACACTACATTGCTGATGGCGTCTTTTTTCAGCTCTACCACGATGCGGTTGCCCTCGCGGTTGCTCTCATCGCGCACATCGCTGATGCCTTCAATTTTCTTTTCATCGCCCAGCTCGGCAATTTTGCGCACCAGGTCGCCCCGGATGACCTGGTAGGGTATTTCGGTAATGACGATTTGTTCGCGACCATTGTCGAGCGTTTCAATCTCTGCCTTGCCCCGCAATACCACCCTGCCCCTTCCGGTCAAGTATGCCTGGCGAACCCCTTCGTATCCGTATATAACACCGCCGGTGGGGAAGTCGGGCGCCTTGATGTATTGCATTAACTGCTCTATCGTAATATCTTTATTATCAATATATTGTATTATTCCATCCACGACTTCACATAAATTATGTGGCAGCATGTTGGTAGCCATGCCAACGGCAATGCCCGATGAGCCGTTAACTAAAAGGTTGGGGATTTTGGTGGGTAAAACGGTTGGCTCTTCTAAGCTGTCGTCAAAGTTGAGCTTCATGTCAACCGTTTCTTTGTCTATGTCATCCAGAAACTCCTCGGCTATTTTGCGGAAGCGCGCCTCGGTGTAACGCATGGCAGCGGGGGGGTCATCGTCCACACTGCCGAAGTTGCCCTGACCATCCACCAGTGGGTAACGCATGCTCCAGTCCTGAGCCATGCGCACCATGGCATCGTAAACCGAGCTATCGCCATGGGGGTGAAATTTACCGAGCACTTCCCCCACAATACGAGCGCTTTTCTTGTAGGGCTTACCTGCTCCCAATCCCAAACCGTGCATTCCGTATAGTATGCGGCGGTGAACGGGTTTAAGACCATCGCGCACATCGGGTATGGCGCGGCTTACAATTACCGACATGGAGTAATCAATGTAAGCCGTTTTCATCTCCTCTTCGATGTTAATGGGGATGATGCGCGGTTGTTGTTCCGGTATTTCGGGCGATTGAGGGGGATGGTTCAAATCGTCAGCCATAAGAATTATTTAAAATTTACTCAATACAAAAATAACGGCAAAATCGCCTTTAAAGCCCGCAAAGATAATTTGTGACACACCCTTTACAAGGTGTGTGTATGCAAAATTTTCAACACTTAGTTCGTTTTTTAACAGTTTTGCATCAAATTGCCGATTTGGATAAAATACAACCACGACTGCTGCCGGCGTAAGATACCTGCTGGCTGTATAAGCCGGTTGTGCGAAAAACCAATCATGTGAACATACGTATCATTTTTTTGTTTAGATAAAATCTAAATTAGTATTACTTTTGCAACGTATGGCAGAAAGCGACAAAATAATTGATGAGGTAGTCGGCTCAGATTACAAGTATGGGTTTGTAACACCTATAGAAGAGGAACTGGCGCCCCGCGGACTGAGCGAGGATACCATTCGCTTTATATCCGCCAAAAAGCAGGAGCCGGAATGGATGCTCGAGTGGCGCCTGAAAGCATACCGCGCCTGGCTGCAAATGAAAGAACCCGGCTGGCAAAACGTGCGCTACCCAAAGATTGATTTTCAGGACATCATCTACTACGCCGCGCCTAAAAAGAAAAAGGAAATAAAATCGCTTGACGACCTTGACCCCGAAATACGCGCCACGTACGATAAGCTCGGCATACCCATTCAGGAGCAAAAAATACTGGCGGGCATTGCGGTTGATTATGTGATGGACAGCGAGAGCGTGTTTACCACTTTTCGCGAAGCGCTCAGAGAGAAAGGCATCATTTTCTGCTCCATTTCAGAAGCCATACGGGAGCATGAAGATTTAGTGCGCCGCTATCTGGGAACTGTGGTGCCTCCGCGCGATAATTTTTACGCTGCGCTCAACAGCGCGGTGTTTAGCGATGGCAGTTTTGTTTACGTACCCAAAGGGGTGCGCTGCCCGATGGAACTCTCCACGTATTTTCGCATCAATGCCGAAAACTCGGGGCAGTTTGAGCGCACGCTCATTATTGCCGATGAAGGAAGCTACGTAAGCTACCTCGAAGGATGCACCGCTCCCAAGCGCGATGAGAATCAACTGCACGCTGCAGTTGTAGAGTTGATAGCTCTTGACAATGCCGAAATTAAATACAGCACGGTACAAAACTGGTACCCGGGCGATAAAGAAGGCAAGGGCGGTATATACAATTTTGTAACCAAACGCGGTTTGTGCAAAGGCGCTTACTCAAAAATCAGTTGGACACAGGTAGAAACCGGCAGCGCCATCACCTGGAAGTACCCTTCCTGCATTCTGAAAGGCGACCACTCCATCGGTGAGTTTTACTCGGTGGCAGTAACCAACAACCATCAGCAGGCCGATACCGGCACCAAAATGATACACATCGGCAAAAACACGCGCAGCCGCATAGTGAGCAAAGGCATCAGCGCGGGGCGCTCGCAAAACAGCTACCGGGGTCTGGTGCAAATACACGCCACAGCCGAAAACGCCTACAACTTTTCGCAATGCGACAGCTTGCTGATAGGCGACAAATGCGGTGCGCACACTTTTCCTTATCTGGAAATCAAAAACAACACGGGCAAGGTGGAGCACGAAGCTACTACCTCAAAAATAGGTGAAGACCTGCTCTTTTACTGCAACCAACGCGGGCTGAGCGATGAGGAGGCCGTGAGCTTAATCATCAACGGTTACTGCAAAGAGGTATTTCAACACCTGCCTATGGAATTTATGGTAGAAGCCCAGAAACTGCTCTCTATTTCGCTGGAGGGCTCAGTGGGATAAACTCTTTTTTAAAATCATACATTTTTATGCAAAGCATGTTGAGCATAAACCACCTTACGGTAGCCGTAAACGGCAAAGAGATACTCCGCGATTTTTCGCTCACCATCAACCCCGGTGAAGTACACGCCATCATGGGTCCTAACGGCACCGGCAAATCAACCCTTGCCGCTACGTTAGCCGGGCGCGAGGAATACGAGGTGGTATCGGGCGAGATATTGTACAAAGGCAGAAACCTGCTGGAAATGGAAGCTGATGAGCGCGCGCGTGAGGGCATATTTCTGGCGTTTCAATACCCGGTTGAAATCCCCGGCGTTAGCACCACTAACTTTATGAAAGCAGCCGTAAACGCCAAGCGCAAACACCAGGGGCTGGAGCCGCTCGATGCCCGCGAATTTCTTAAACTGATGAACGAAAAGGCGCAGTTGGTTGACATAAAGCGCGAATTTCTTAGCCGTAGTATCAACGAAGGTTTCAGCGGCGGAGAAAAGAAACGCAACGAAATTTTTCAAATGGCTATGCTGGAGCCGTCGCTCTGCATACTGGACGAAACCGACTCGGGTTTAGACATTGATGCACTACGCATCGTAGCCAACGGCGTGAACCGCCTGCGCTCGCCCGAGAGGAGTTTTTTGGTCATCACCCACTACCAGCGCCTGCTCAACTACATCATACCCGATTACGTACACGTATTGTTTGACGGCCGCATTGCAAAGAGCGGGGGTAAAGAACTGGCCCTTAAGCTGGAAGCTGAAGGGTACGATTGGGTAAAAGAGGAACTCGTAGCTGATTAAGCGCAGACCATAATCAACTTGAACCATGGAAAACATCGCCACACAATTTAAATCGCTCGCAAATAGTTTCAGCAAGGAGAGTTTAGCGCTGCGCAAAGAGGCGCTTGCTTCTTTTCAAAAGCTGGGCATACCCACCACACGCCACGAGGAGTGGAAATACACCAACATTAAGGCGCGCCTGCGGCAGGAGTTTTCGTTGTTGCCGGCAGAGTCGCGGGTAAATAAGGCAGTGAAAAACTACATCGCCAGCTTACCGCCCTACACATACCGGTTAACATTTTTGAACGGGGTGTTTCACCCCGAGCTGAGCATCATCCCCGATTTAAAAGGTGTGACCGTTTGCAGCTTGCGCGAAGCGGCTGCCCACACCGGCGGAATCGTTGAAAAACACTTCGGGCGCCTGGTGGATTATTCACAGGAGCATTTCGCAGCGCTAAACACCGCTTTCGTAACCGATGGCGCTTTTATTCATATCCATAAAAATGTGGCGGTAAACGAACCGATTTACCTGCAATACTTCTTTACCGCTACCGATGAGTATGCTTTTGTACAAACACGCAACCTCGTTGTGCTCGAAGAGGGCGCCTCGCTTTCGCTGGCAGAGGACTTCCGCAACGCGAGCAACATTGATGTGCAGTACAACCACGTTGCCGAGATGTATGTAGGCAACAATGCGCGCTTAGACGTAGTGGAACTTCAACTGGAAGTGAGCAATGCCATAGGTATTCACACATTAGAAAGCAAAGTAAACCGCAACGGGCGCCTTAGCGCAGCCACCATCACTTTCTCCTCGCCCAATACAGGCACCGGCCAGTCGCTCATCCGCAATAACCTGACGGCTCGGCTCACGGGCGAGGGCGCACATGCCGAATTTGCCGGTCTGTACTTCGGCAAAGAAAACGCTCTTATTGATAACCACGTGCTGATAGACCACATTGCCCCAAACTGCACCAGCAACCAACTCTATAAGGGTGTGTTGAGTGATGAAGCCACGGGCGTGTTTAACGGCAAAATATTCGTAAAACCCGGTGCGCAAAAAACCAACGCGTACCAATCCAGCAAAGCGCTGTTGCTCTCGAAAGGCGCTTCGGTGAACAGCAAACCGCAACTGGAGATTTTTGCCGATGATGTAAAGTGTAGCCACGGAGCCGCCATCGGGCAACTGGACGAAAACGCGCTGTTTTACCTGATGACACGCGGCGTGAGCCGCCACGAAGCCACGCAAATACTCACCTACGCGTTTGCACACGAAGTGGTGGAGCACATACAAACAAAACCCATCCGCCAGTTTTTGTGTGATAAACTGCGCGATGAATTGCACCTCAATTTCTGAAAGCCGCGTTGCCGCTCAAACCCGATAGGCAACCGGTACCCAATATGGTTAATTACCCGATATGTTAGACCGCAAAGCCGATTTCCCCATCCTGCACCAGCAAGTTAACGGCAAACCGCTTGTGTATTTCGACAATGCCGCCACCACACAAAAACCCATAGCCGTTATAAATGCCATCCGCGAGTACTACGAGCAGTACAACAGCAACATACACCGGGGCGCGCATCACCTTGCCAATATCGCCACCAGCCGCTACGAAGAAGCGCGCAGCATCGTGGCGCGCCACCTGAACGCCTCTGAACGCGAAATAAACTTTGTGCGCGGCACCACCGAAGCCGTAAACCTGGTAGCGCAGGCATACGGGCGCAAATTCCTAAAACCGGGCGATGAAATCATTGTAAGCGAAATGGAACATCACAGCAACATAGTGCCCTGGCAAATGCTCTGCAGCCAAACCGGAGCCGTGCTGCGCGCAATACCCGTTACAGACACCGGTGAACTCGATTACGATGCCTACCGGAATTTGCTGAACGAAAAAACCAAAATTGTATCGGTGGCGCACACCTCAAACGCACTGGGCACAGTGCACCCACTGCAGGCGATTATCCGCGATGCTCACAGTGCCGGAGCTGTGGTATTTGTAGATGCCGCTCAGGCATTACCCCACACACGCGTGGATGTACACGAACTGGATTGCGATTTTCTGGGCTTCAGCGGTCACAAAGTTTATGCCGCCACAGGTATAGGCGTACTCTACGGCAAAGAACACCTGCTCGAAGCCATGGACCCTTACATGGGCGGTGGAGAAATGATACGCAACGTTTCGTTTGCAGGCACCACTTACAACGACCTGCCTTTCAAATTTGAAGCCGGTACACCCAACATCGAAGGCGCCATTTCACTGGGCGCTGCCATACAGTACATCACTGCGATAGGCATTGAAAACATACAAAATCACGAGCAGGAGCTACTCCGCTACGCCACGGCGCGTATCAGCGAAACCGAAGGCATAAAAATTTACGGCACTGCCGCCCGCAAAGCGCCCGTCATTTCCTTCACCGTAAACGACATACACCCCTATGACCTCGGCGTTTTACTCAACGAACAGGGCGTGGCTATACGCACCGGTCACCATTGTTGCCAGCCGCTCATGAGCCGCTACGGATTAGAAGGAACCTGCCGCGCATCATTTGCACTCTACAACACAAAAGAAGAAATAGACCGTTTTGCCGGGGCGCTTGCAAGGGCAGTCGCAGTGTTAGCGTAATCAACGTCTTATTGAGGCAGTTAAACACCACCTGAATATTCCGAACACATCTGTGTTAGAATGACCCTTTGCATGGATACGATGAATATTTACTTTTAATTTTCACATCACTACGGGGCAATTAAATGCCTGATTAAATTATTATGGGGTGCCCCCGCTGCCAAGCGTTGCAAGGCAGCGGGGTCGGGCTTGCTACGGGGTACGCTTAGCTCCCGCCCCGCCCGTTAATTTTTTTGATTTGTCAAAGGTACGGGCGTGGGCGCTTCGCTGCGCTCGCGCCCTTCGCATCCCTCACCCGGGCAAGCGCCCCGGCAGCCCACGTATTGCGCAGTGCAGCACTGATAAGCGCCTGTTGCCGCTATAATTTGTATAAAAAAAATTTAATGTGATAAGTGGATGTATCCGGCGTATCCAGCAGGTACGTAAGTACAACATCAGCTCCCCGTAACTGCATGCATAACGCCTCAAAGTCAGATATTGCGACTAATGCATATATCAAGTACGGCAAAAATGAATATGTGAAAAGACCTTATAAAATCAAATTAAAAAATAGTACAATACGAGCACACACAATTATTTCTAATAATCCCGATTATTGATTTTACATGCAAGGTCATACAGCCGGCTCCGCGATGCTGCCGGTACACCAACACTCTCCAGCGCGCTGATGGATTGTTGAAATAAGCGGTCAGCTTCGTTTTTTGTCTGCTCATATCCGCCTGTTATTTGCATCAGGTGCTGTATGCCGCTGATTTTTTTGTGTTCGTCTTTTTCGCGCAGTAATTCGTTGAGCTGTGCACGCTGCGCGTCGTTGCACAGGCGCATGGTGCGCAGCAGGAGGAATGTCTTTTTATTGAGCAGAATGTCGCCCCCAATTTTTTTGCCTACTTTCTTGCCATCTCCAAAGGCATCGAGCAGGTCATCACGTACCTGAAAAGACAAGCCGAGGTACAAACCGAAATCGTAAATCTTTTTTTGCGCTGTAATGTCAGCGCCGGCAAGAATAGCGCCCGTTTGTGTGCAACACGCCATGAGTACAGATGTTTTGTACTCTATCATTTTGAGGTATTCTTCTTCGGTCACATCGTCACGCTCCTCAAAATCCACATCCATCTGCTGCCCCTCAAATATTTGAATGGCGGTGGTGTTGAACAGTTCCATCAGGGCCGGCACCTTGGCCGGCTCCGATGCGGTGAGGTACTTGTAGGCATAGGCGAGCATCACATCCCCTGCCAGGATGGCTGCGTTAAGCCCAAACACTTTGTGTACCGTGGGCATGCCGCGCCGGGTTTCGGCTTTGTCCATAATGTCGTCATGCACCAGCGTGAAGTTGTGAAACACTTCCATGGCAAATGCGGCATTGAGCGATTTTGTAACATCACCGCCAAACATCTCGCAACTCAACATAACCAGCAGAGGACGCAGGCGCTTGCCTTTCATGCTCATGATATGCTCAACCGGCTTGTACAGATTGGTGGGGCTTGTATTAAAATTATTTTTACTGAATGTGGTGTCGTACAGTTGCAGCAGTTGCTCAGGGGTATGCATAACAGGTAAAACAGTTTCGGTACGGTAAAGTTTTATCGGTAAAACAATATTACGTTTATTTTGCAAGCGTTTCGCGCATGGCAGCGTAGCGCCCCAACGCCCACAACGGAAAAATATTGCGGTAATTGATGTAGGTAATCATACAGTTGTGGTTAAATACCCCGTTAATGTGCTCCTGCCTGAAATCACCGTTGGCTTGCTGCTCACCTTCCAGAAAGGCAACTGCAGTATGCACGGCATCTGCAATTTGCGGTTCAGGTACGTGGGTATATATGCGCATGAGTGAAAGAGCTGCCCATGCGGTGTTTACTGCCTGTGAGCGCGCTGCAGGAACGTATTTTTTATACACACAGCTCTTGTAACTCTCGCCCCAGCCACCATCGCTCAGGCGGCGGCTCAAAAGAAAGTCAGCAGCTTTGCGCAGCGATGCTAAGCAGGCATCGCGCTGCGCGGTACCGCCCCACCGCAGATAAGCGCTCAACGCTTCGCATGCAAACCAGGTGCCGTATGTAAAGCACACCGCCCATGAACCGTACCAGCCGCCATCGCTTTGTTGCTTGCCGAGTATGAAGCGTATTCCCCGCTCTACCGCGCCTGTGATAGCGGCACTGCGGTAGTCGGGGTAGGTTTTGTTGAAATGCATCAGCGCCTGCAGCGCGGCGCTGCTGCACTCGGTGTAGGTGTAATCAATCATGATGTTGCCAAATACCTCAGAGGGGTTGAGTAACTCGAGCCATTCAGGGGCGCGGGTCAGTTCATAAGATGCCCAACCGCCGTCTTTGTTCTGAAAAGACAGAAGCAAATCGCACGATGCGCGCAGGCGCGGCTCCAGGGTGTGTTTATCAGCCATGCCGTGTGCTATAGCGGTGAGCATACTCTTAAGCCCTTCGGCAGTGCAATCGGTAATAGGCCAGCCGTGTGGCGCTGTGGAAAATGGCCAGCCGCCCACCGAATCGTGGCGGTAAAATTTTTTGTGGTCTCGTACTTCTTCACGTACCTGCGTGCGGTCAATATACCCGAGCGCCTTGGCAGCCGTAGCCGTAAATTTCTCCGCCACCGGACTTTCCATTAATGCCTGAAAAGCAAAAGCCGTATCCCAGAGTTGCGAGCCGTTGTAGCCCTGCATTTTCATGCCGTCCTCTCCTATCCACAGGTACTCTTTCCACCTCTCGCGGTGTTTTTTGAACGGCTGCGATTCGCTGCCATACGCATGCCAAACACATAAGGAGTTGATTACCTGATTAACGGGACCGATATCTATATACTGCGTATGGTCGTCTTCGGCATTAACGTACTGCAGGATGAAGTCCAGCGCGCGCCGGCGCCAGGCCGGTACAGGCCATTTTTCATATAAGTTTAAAAATATATTCAATATTTTCAGAATGAGGGAGGGGTGGTGGTAAAGGTCTGTAGCTGCGCAGTGGTCGCGCGCAGCCGTCCAGTTGATATCGCGGTAAGGGAGAGGATAAATTTCACTCTGTATTTCGGTGATGAGCGGGGTGATTTCTCCACGCACCCGATTGCCGAAGCAGTACGCCATGGGCAAATACACCATGCGCGCATGGCACCAGTAACGCCAGGGATGCACGGGCAGCGAATGTGGCAGCAGCCACATCTCCGGAAAAAGAGAATTGCACCCCTCCCACTCGTAGGCGCCCAGCACAGCGAGGTAAAACTTGCCCCAACTGGGGGTGGCTGTTGCGCCACCGTGTGCCAGTATCCATTCGCGGGCGCGGGTCATGTGGGGTGCATCTGCGCGCTCGCCCAACAGGCGCAGCGAAACATACTGCATCACAGTGCCGAACATGGTAGAGGGTCCCTCTATGTGTAATCCCCATCCCCCGTCATCCTGCTGATGATTCAGCATATAGCGTTTTATCAGATGCTGCTCGGCAGGGCTAAAAGGTGAGCGCGTTACGTATGCTGCTATAACTAAGCCGGGCAGGAGAAACATGGGTCCTCCGTAATCGCCCGGCCAGTGACCGCCCTCGGTCTGCACTGCCGAGAAATGCTCCCAACCCCGCTCCAAAGGGGTCTGACCGGAAGGGATGAAATTGCCCGCCGCCAATGAGCGGTAGAGCGCGTCAGTGGCGTTGGGGCATTGTTTTCGGTCAAAGGAAAAGCGCCCCAGGTAAGCGTCCAACTCCCCGGCAACGGCATGCGGGTCAACTTCCCAGTATTGTGTACCGTCCTGGCGGCTGCAAAAACGAAGCAAGGGGCGGGGCTGTTCCATCGGGGGGCTAAAGTAGAAGGTGTACCTGTAATTGCAACGCCGGGTCTGTTGACACAACTCGTTAAATTAACACTTAACGTAAATTTAAACAGTTGAATATCAATATATTGTACATAAAAATATCCGTTCTATGCCGCTTGTGAAAAATTCGCTGTTTGATTTGCGGAAATTTCGCACTCTATTTGTGCGAAAATTACGCTATGGTGATAGATCTTCTCAAATCTGCTCATCATCCCTCTGAGCTAATCGCCATGCTTAAAATCAAAATGGGCGGTAGCGTGCCTCATCAATACAAAGAGGACCTTGCCACACTGGCCAAACGCTTAGGTGACCGGGAGTTTTGCTACGCAGCGCTCAACAAAGTTTCGCGCTCGTTCGCTGTGGTAATTCAGCAACTCCCCGCAGAGCTTCGCGACCCGGTATGTGTGTTTTACTTAGTACTCCGCGGTCTTGATTCCGTTGAAGATGATATGACATACCCTGCCGAACTACGCCTGCCGCTGCTGCGCAACTTTCACCGCAAATGTTATGAGGAGGGTTGGAAACTGGAGGGCGTAGGCGACTCAGCAGATTACCGCGCTTTACTGGCTAATTTTGATAAAGTTATACGTGTTTTCTTAGGTTTGGATGAAGCGTACCGTACAGTAATAGCCGACATTTGCAAGCAGATGGGCAACGGTATGGCCGACTATGCTGAGCGTAAAGTGAACACGCTGGAAGATTACGACCACTACTGCCACTACGTGGCAGGGTTAGTGGGTATTGGGCTTTCTGCCCTGTTTTCGGCATCGGGGTTGGAGAGCGAACAACTGCGTGAAGATTGGGAACTCGCCAACTCAATGGGTCTGATGCTCCAAAAAACCAACATCGCCCGCGATTACTACGAAGACCTTAACCTGGGGCGCACATTTTGGCCCCGCCAGATATGGGGCAAGTATGCCTCACGCCTCGAAGAGTTTCACGCCAAGCCCTCATCGCCCGAGTCGCTTGCCTGCATAAATGAAATGGTTTGCAATGCCCTGCAGCACGTATCTAACTGCATCCTTTACCTGCACCGCATCCGCAACCGTCAGGTGTTTCGTTTTTGTGCCATACCGCAGGTGATGGCTATGGCTACTCTTGCTAAAATTTACAACAACCCCAACGTGTTTACCGAAGTGGTAAAAATCCGCAAGGGGATAGCCGCTAAAATGATGCTGGATACAAATGATATGGAACGGGTTCGCTATTACATAGAGAAGTTTGCCCGCGAAATTCAAAATAAAATGAGCGAGAGCGACCCGAACTATGCGCTGACGCGCAAACGCCTTAACCGCATTTACGAAGCGCTGGACGATGTGCGCTTTTCACCGGAGAGCGTTCGGGCGCGTTGTGTTGAGGAACTGGTGTTATTCTGATACACCCGCAGGAACATTCTTGCTTTGAACGGGTTTTAATTTTGTAAGCAGCGATGAAAATCGAAACAGACGTGTGTATCGTAGGAGCCGGCGTAGCAGGCGCAGCGTTGGCTACCTATTTAGGCAGGAAAAACCTGCGCGTGGCTGTGGTGGAGAAAAACATGGCTGAGCGCGATGTAATCATCGGTGAACTGCTGCAGCCCGGCGGTGTGGAAATGCTGGAGAAAATGGGGCTGCAAGACGTGTTGAACGGATACGATGCTCAGCCCGTAGAGGGTTACGCTCTGTTCATGAACGGAGAGCAGTTTACCATCCGCTATCCATACGGCAAATCTGGTCGCGGCTTCCGCAACGGAAAATTTTTACAGCAACTGCGCGCTGCCATGCTGCGGGAACCGAATGTGACGGTCACAGAAGGCACCGTTACCAACCTCATAGAAGAAAACGGAAAAATTAGCGGAGTTATCTACACTCCCAAAAACAGCGATAGCCCTCAGGAAATCCGCGCTGCGCTCACGGTGGTTTGCGATGGCATGTTTTCGGCTTTTCGCGAAAAACTATCCGCCAGTGAGAAAAAGGTGACGAGTTATTTCTTAGGTTTGATTTTGAAAAACTGCCCGCTCCCTTACAAAAACTACGGGCATGTAGTGGTAGCAGAGCCATCGCCTTTTCTGCTATATCCCATTAACTCCACTGAAACCCGCATGCTTATTGATTTCCCGTGGCCGGAACCACCCCGCAAATCGCCCGAGTTGACAGATTATTTAGAAACGAAGATTGCTCCCCAGCTTCCTGCACAGGTATTGCCATCTTTTCGCGAGGCGCTCCGCGAGGCGAAATTCAAAGTGATGCCCAATCACCACATCCCCGCAAAACCTCTGCAAAAAAGCGGTGTGGTGCTGCTGGGCGATTCGCTCAACATGCGACACCCGCTCACCGGCGGAGGTATGACCGTAGCCCTTACAGATGTAAAACACCTCGGTGATTTGCTGGCACAAGCCGGTAACCTTGCCAATAGCCAAATACTGAACCAAGCCATTGCCTCATTTTACGCTAATCGCCACCGCCACAATGCCACCATAAACATTTTGGCAGATGCGCTTTACGGGGTCATGCGCAACGAAGACCTCAAAAAAGCATGCTATGAGTACCTCCGGCGCGGAGGCGTGTATGCACAGGAACCCATCAGTATTTTATCGGCTATCTCGCGCGATGTAAACCTGCTTCTCTCCCATTTCTTTGCCGTAGCGCTTTACGGCATCCGGCAGGTATGGCGCAGCGGGTTATCGTCAAACGCGCTGAAGCGCAGCCGAAACATGTTGCGCGATGCCGTTCATATCGTAGGCCCGCTCGTGATGAACGAGCGCCCCTCCTGGAAATGGAAGTACCCTATCAAAGCCGGGCAATTGATTTTACGGTAATCGCATCTTAACCCATACTTCCGCTCACTTAATTATTTACAGCGCAATTCCTTATGTTTGTGACATAATTTCCTGCCATGAAGAACTCTTTGCTCTTTCTCGCGCTGCTTATTGCAGTTGTTGGCAATGGACAAAGCATCATCCCTACCCCCAACGATTCGGCATCTGCCAGCGCCACCATCACCGACCCTTTACAGGATATAGACATACACATCTGGCTTATTAACAATACGAACAGCTCTGTTGAATTTACGTGGTTGCTGAAAGATTACTCCACCCCCGCGGGCTGGGATGTAAAATGCTGCGACAATAACAACTGTTACTACCTACTGCTCAACCCCGGCCCGTTTGTAACACTACCGGTAGGCGCCGGTGACACGATGGATATGAAATTTCAGTTTACCACCTATTGCAAAAGCGGTACCGGCACAGCCAACATGGTGGTATATTTGGATGGCGACAGCGCCAACACCGACCTCATGCTTCACTTTCGCGGCAATGCAACAGTAAACTGCGCAAACAGTATTACTGATATAACCGACCGGCAAGTGTCTGTTTTCCCCAACCCCGCAGCAGATGTAGTTACTGTCCAATCTCAAGGCGGCAATTTCAGTGAGTATGAAATTCGCCAACTCAACGGTTCGGTGGCGGCCGGAGGAACCATGGATGGCAACGGACAAATATCAGTGAGCAAACTTAACAACGGCATTTATCAAATAATTCTCTACCGCCAGGGACAATACGCCGGCACACAAAAGTTTTGTAAAACAGAATAATAGCATCCCTACAGCACGGTTGCCTGAATGTTAAGGAGTTTAATCGCTCTGCGTAAGGTGCTTTACAAAAATCATTTCATCTAATACGCAGCTACAATACCTCCTTACAGTTGAGGTAGTACTCTATGTTTCAAATTCACACAATATACTAAAATCGCAAAACATTCTGAAAAGGCGCACTATCTCTATACTCAAGTTTACGTATCGGTTGTGAGCCGCAGAAACATATTTATTCATCAAATTTACAAGATAGTTAATGTTTCGGAGTACTATGATGTGTAAATGAAAATTATTTTTCATTCAGCAAGGCACTGCGTAAGGGAAACAACACGGGCGCAAGGGCTAATAATTCTGCGCTCAGTATTCCCATTACTACATAGTTTAGCACCACAAACATTGCAAACAGCAGCAACAACACGTTATCATAACGGCGGGTGATAAAACCCACAGCAAAACCCAATTGTAACAACACATTCACCCACAACAGAGCATCTGATACGCGGGGGTGTTTCAACAAATACGCAATCCATGCCGACCTGATGCTTTCAGCGTTTTCAACCAGGTAATAGATTTGTTGTGCTTCCAAAATTGCAGCAAGCTGCCCTTGGTGAAAAACACTTCCCCGAAAAATTTTCCAAAGGGCTGCCGAAGCAAATATGTACAACAAGTAATACCGCGCCCCCTGCCACATTAGCGCGAATTTATTCTCCTGCTTTGTCCAAAACGGCAGGGTAACCACTATAGCCCCTACCAGCCCGTGGTAGTGATGACCGATGACCATATTAAATATCATAAAATACAGCGTAAGTGATAGCGTGGTGATAACGGCAAAAATCCTGCTGCGGGTGAGCAGGTACATAACCGGCGAGGCAATCAACAGTACATCAAAGGCAAACGCTGCTGTAAAATTACCGGTGAGTCCATGCGGTAATCCGGAGCGCAACAACCACACATACACCCACTCGCTCTCTTCGTTCAGCAAGGGCGGATAGCTCATTTGCGATAGCAGGGTATTGCTCAAAAAACGGTAAAGAACAACTACCAACACCACACCAAAGGCGGCGTTGCCCGCGCTGCTATAGTCAAAATCAATGTTGCGCCACTTCATACTGCGCCAGAGTTTCTTCGCTGATAACGCGGGGCAAGCCCTGCTCATATTTGCATCGCAACGCTTTTATCACAATAGTTGGCTCATCAATAAGTCGGGCATCGGTTACATACCGATACAGCCACGCAAGAAAATCATACCATGCCTTGTCAGTAATTTTTCCTTGTGTGCGCTGCGCTACTACATGCTCCAGCGTAGTGTAAATCAACTCCCGCTGCGAGTCGGGCAGTGAAGCGTAGCGCACATTTCTGCCGCCAGCCATTATCTTATAAATGGTGTACTCCCGCTGTGGGTATGCTTTGAGTGAATACATACCATATAGCAGTACAGGAAACTGCTCGCGTGTGCGATACACGGTATGTATCGTGGCAACTATCAAAAGTAACACAGCCACAAACAACCACTTGCTGGTGTGGTAGAGACGAAAAAGGTAAGTATCACGTAATTTCATTCTGCCATCATCAGGTTACAGCCGCGCTGCTCTGCATGCAGCATGCGCCCATGCACAAAGAAACTGCCGTTGTCGTTCAGAGTGCCAACATCCTCTGTGGCAATAAAAGCGCAGGAGTTTACATTAGCGAGGTCAATAATGTTAAGCGCACCATTCCTGCCCCGTCGTACAACATGCGTAGGGTCATCTGTGTGGCGCAAAAGTATCTTCATCCAGGGCGGAGATACAAAAAGCCCCTTGCCCTGTGAATATGCCTGGCTGCTGAGTTCCGTCATACCGTACTCGCTGTGTACGGCTTGCACCCCGAATGTTTCGCAAAGCAACTGATGCACTTCTTCGCGGGTCATTTCAGGCCTTTTGCCTTTCATGCCCCCTGTTTCCATTACAATCAAATCGGGAAAGTGAATCTTGTATGCCTGTGCAAAATCCAACAAAGCGTATGTAATGCCTATGAGAATGGTTTTGCGTTTTGTTTCTCTTGCGTGTATAAGCGCCTGGTGCAATTGCGAAAAGTTATGCAGGTAGTAACCGTTTAGCGCATCACCGCTGTGTTGCATAAATCGCTCCACCATATACAATAGCGAAGCGCGAGGCCGCTCCGCAGGCGAGGGCATAAGCGCCAACCACACATACTGCCCGGGGTCACCGTAAAACATCCTGAACGTACGCTCTAAGCTTTGATCATACCAGCTCACATCCACTATGTGATGCCGCGAAGGCACAGAGCCGGTAGTGCCGCTGCTTTCAAATACTACGGCATCTGCAGCATGCTCCACAGCTACGCGATGTGTGCGAAAAAACTGTATGGGCAAAAACGGAATTTCTTCCATACGTGTCACCGCACCCGGTTGTTTTTTCATGGCATTGCAAAACGCCCTGTAAAGCGATACATGCGTGTACTGATAAGCAAAAATCCGCAGCGCCAACGCTTCAAAATCACGGGTGCTGACATTGAAAACTTCATCACGTGTTACCATTATTTGCAATATAAGGGTATCCGGTTGCTAAGTAAGGTAATTCAGAGTATTTTTTACATCCATCCCTTTGCATAATACATTATATACATCATACAACACACAAAAAATCCCGCAGCATACCGCTGCGGGATGTGTGCAATTTGTGCGGGAAAGCTTACTCACTCTTGGGCTCTGCAGGAGGTTCTGCCTGTTGAGCTTCGGGAGTGTTCTGAGCACTTTTCTGCGCTTCCATCTTCTCTTTCAGTTCGTTCAAAACACCCAGGTCGCCCAGCGTGGTTTTCTCAATGCTCCTCTGAATGTTTTTCACAACTTTAGATGCGCTTTCGCGCTCGGCTTTCTTCTCTTTCTTTTCGTTTTCTGCAGCTTCTTTTTGCGCATCCTCCCACACGCGCGTGTGCGACACTACAATGCGCTTGTCGTTGCGATTAAACTCAATCACTTTAAACGGCGCCTTCTCATCCAATGCTAAAAAACCGCCCTCTTTTTTCGCAGTGTGTTTTTTGGGCGCGTATGCTTCCAATCCGTACGGAAGCAATACCACTGACCCTTTGTCTTCTACACTGATAACCGTTGCTTCATGTACTGAGCCAACGGGATAAACCGTTTCAAACGTATCCCAGGGGTCCTCTTCAATATGCTTGTGGCTGAGCGATAGTTTGCGGTTATCTTTGTCAATGTCCATCACCACCACTTCTAACTCGTTGCCTACTTTGGTAAATTCTGAAGGATGGTTGTAGCGCTTGGTCCAGCTAAGGTCGCTGATGTGTACCATACCGCCTATCCCTTCGCTGAGCTCTACAAACACGCCAAAGGGTGTAATGTTGCGCACCACACCCTTGGCGCGCGTTCCAACCGGAAACTTCTCGGTAATTTTGCTCCAGGGATCCTCGGAAAGGCGCTTGAGCGAAAGTGACATCTTGCGTTCCTCGCGGTTTATTGTCATCACAATGGCCTCGTGCTCATCGCCCAGTTTGAAAAATTCACGGCTGTTGACCGGCGTATTGCTCCAGGTCACCTCTGATACGTGTATCAAGCCCTCCACGCCGGGGATGATTTCCAAAAACGCACCGTAATCCTCAATATTCACCACTTTGCCTTTCACTTTAGTACCCACGTCAATCGAGGGGTCGAGGGTATCCCACGGGTGGGGTAGCAACTGCTTGAGGCCGAGTGAAATGCGCTTTTTGTTTTCATCGTAATCTAACACCACTACGTTAAGTTTTTGGTTCAGTTCCAGCACATCTCTCGGGTTGCTGATACGCCCCCACGAAATATCCGTTATGTACAAAAGCCCATCTACGCCGCCCAGGTCAATAAACGCTCCAAAGTCGGTGATATTTTTAATAGTGCCCTCCAATACAGTACCCTTCTCAAGCTTGCTGATAATCGCCTCGCGCTGGGCTTCGATGTCGCTCTCAATCAGCGCCTTGTGCGATACTACAGCGTTTTTAATCGCCTCGTTAATCTTCACTACTTTCAGCTCCATGGTTTTGCCCACATACACATCGTAGTCCGTGATGGGCTTCACATCTATTTGCGACCCGGGCAAAAACGTCTCCATACCAAATACATTAGCTATGAGACCACCCTTGGTTTTAGAAGTGATTTTTCCGTTCACCACCGTGCCGTTGTTGTATGCATCTACAATCTGCTCCCATGCCTGCAGCATGCGTGCATTTTTGCGGCTGAGCACCAGCATCCCTTTGCGGTCCTCTTTGTTCACCACATACACATCGTAGGTTTGTCCCACGGCAAGGTCTTCTACATCCCGAAACTCCGAGAGCGGCACCAAACCATCTGACTTAAAGCCGATGTTCAGCACTACATCGGTAGGTGTAATGGCCACCACTGTGCCTTTCACAATCTCGTCATTCTCAATTGTGCGCAGAGTGGCTGAATAAATTTCTTCGTACTTCTTGCGCTCCTCTTCGCTGTACGTAACTACGTTGCGCTTGTCCACACTCCAGTCGAAATCATCGTGTGTAGTGGGGGTTGTGTTAATTTGTTCTGACATGTAAAAAAGCGCCTTGTATTTATATTCCCGCCAAAGCAAACGGGTTTAGTTAAGCAAAAACGGAGCGCGAAGATAGCAATACTTTTCAAGGCGTAAAAATAATTTTATCCATTTATGGCCACAAACAGTAACACCTTTGCCTGATACCATTAACAAATTGTCTAATCAGGGGGTGCCCCCGCTGCTGCACTCTGCAAAGCTACGCGCAGCAGCGGGGTCGGGCTTGCTACGGGGTGCGCTGTCGCTCCCGCCCCGCCCATGATTTGTAAGTTTTTCATCGGTACGGGCGGGGCCGCTTCGCTCCGCTCGCGCCCTACGCATCCCTCACCCGAATAGATAGAGGAGGATTTAGATAACCTTAAGACGTCCTACAACTATGCAACCG
>JANWXI010000055.1 GCA_025057415.1 Chitinophagales bacterium | reverse complement strand
CCGTTGAAAATCAACCAACGCGCGGGCGGGGCGGGAGCGGCAGCGTACCCTGTAGCAAGCCCGACCCCGTTGCCTTGCAATGCTTGGCAACGGGGGCACCCCCAAGTAAAAATCCTAGTGTGTGCATACGTTGGTAGCGGGCTATACTAAATTTTGTGCATGCCTGGGTGCCTGTGTTTGTAAAAAGTATGCGGGTTGGTTTGCATTTGAGTGATTTTGGTGCAGGTTTGTTGCATGATGCCTCCGCTTCGCCACTTGCCGCTTTCGCTTCGTATTTTGCTATTAATGATTTTGTTTGTGGTGTGTTATGTGTTGTTTCCGCAATTGGCGGTACTGTTGCTGCAGAAGACGAGTTTGGGTGAGCACGTTGAGCAAGTGCTGCAGGGTGTAGTGCAAACGCCCGATGAGGTGAATGTTTTTATTGTGCTGCAGACGTTTAGCACTCTTGGGGCCTTTGGCGTGTCTACTATGGCGTTTAGTCAGTTAGAGGCAGGTAATGTGTTGGTGAATTTACGGCTGAACCGTGTGCCCCGCACCGGGTTGATACTATGGGGGATTGCGGGAATATTAGTGGTGCAACCGCTCGTTAGCTATCTGGCAGAGGCGGTGGATAAATTGCCGTTGCCCGAAAGTTTGCAAGCCATCAAGAGTATGCAGCAAATGGAAGATGCTATCATCTGCAAGCTGCTGGATTACACCTCGCCCCTACGCTTAGGGTTGATGTTACTGGTTATGGCTGTGATACCGGCGGTGTGTGAGGAGATGTTTTTCAGAGGTGCGCTGGCGGGTGATTTGTTCAAAGAAGGAGTATCGCTGTGGGTTTCGTTGTTTATCAGCAGCTTGATATTTGCCCTTGGGCATCTTCATTTCAGTAACTTTATTCCTATTCTGATTATAGGGATGTATCTTGGGTATTTGTATTACTGCGGCAGCAGTTTGTGGTTGCCCATTGCGGTGCATTTTGTCAATAATGCGATGGCTGTTGTATTGTATTATTTGTATAATGTAAAGTTTGTACAGCAGGATTTGACAAAGGTGACGGTGCCTTGGTGGTGGGCTGTGATTTCGCTAATTATGTTTGTGTTTGTACTGTATGTTATCAGCAGGCGGTATGGCTGTATTACAAACCAATTTCGTGCTGATGAGGAAATATTTCCGGTAACCTGATTTTACATATTATGAATTTTAAGAATTTGATAACGCGGGCGTTGTCGGGTGCAGTATTTGTGTTGGTGATGGTAGCGGGTACTATGTATCACCCGCTCACATATCTGTTGGTGATGTGTGTGGTGCTGGCGGGCGCATTAGGCGAGTATTTAAAGATTACAGCAGCAATGCGCGGTGTAAAGCACCGGCGCTGGCCCGTAATACTCATTTCGCTTGTGTTGTTTCTTATTTCTTTTCAACTGAACCGCCCCCCGGTCGGAGCTTTGCCGGGGGACGCAGATTTACTGGACACAATGTGGTATTTGTTCGCCATGCAGCGCGATAAGAATCTGGATTTGACCGTGCTGTTACCCTGTGTTTTTTTTCTTCTGATAGGCATACAGATTTTTCGCATAGCGGATAATCCGTTTCAACATATCGGGTACAGTTTTTTGGGAATAATGTGGGTGTGTGTGCCGCTAATGCTAACAAATCACTTGTATTTTGACACGGATGCGGGCCCGGTGTTTGTGGTTACACTTTTTGCGCTGATTTGGCTGCACGATACGGCGTGCTATTTAACAGGTAGTTTAATTGGCAGGCACAAATTGCTTGAGCGCATTTCGCCCGGGAAAACCATTGAGGGCACTGCAGGTGGTTTTGTATTAACCCCCCTGGCAGGTTATTTTGTAAATGACCTGTACCGGTTTTTTGGGGCGAGTGAGCTTTTTTCGGCAGGCGTTTGGGTAGTGATTGCGGTGGTGGTTTCTGCAACGGCCACGGTGGGCGACTTGGCAGAGTCGATGTTAAAGCGTAAGTTTCAGATAAAAGACAGTGGGAGTTTCATGCCCGGCCACGGTGGTTTTTTGGATAGGTTCGATGCGTATTTCTTTACCGTACCGTTTGTAACATTGTTGTTGTGGATACTGCGCCAGTCAGAGAATGTAGGGGCTTTGATTGATTTTGTTAAATGACTATCCCCTCGTTAAAAGGGTTAATATTTCTCCTCTCACTATCAGGTATTTGTAAAGGGGCAATTGCCCGTATGTAACCTTTTTGGGCGCTGTACGTAAAGCAAAGTGTGACCACCTGTGAACCGGTGGCACAACCATTAATGAAAAACCGAGAGTTATGAAAGGAAGATTTTTAACGCTCTTAGCCGTTGTTGCCTTCTTTTACGGGCAATATGCCAGGGCGCAGGAGTACATCACCCACACTGTAGAGTGGAGTGAAACCATATATTCTATACCTGTGCGTTACGGTATTACCACTAAAGAATTTCTTGCTATAAACGGGTTCACTCACGATGTGGTATTAAAACCGGGTATGGTAGTTAGAATCCGGGAGATGACCCAGGAAGAAATTTTTGCCAAGAAGCGGGCTTCAAATAAAAACGTAGCAATTAAGGTGGATCCTGTATCGGGTGAAACTGTTCCTTCTGAAAGACAAAAAGTAATGATAGAGACCCGATTAAAAGTTGAAGAGCCGCTTCCCGTTAAGCCCACATCGGCTCCTGCCCCTGCAAAGGCAGTGGCAGCGTCATCACAAGCCAAGCCCACAACACCGGCGCCTCAACCGAAACTACCTGAGCCGTCTGTTGCGAAGCAACCTGCTACCCATCCTGACATCAGTATCGGCTCTAACGGTGTGGTTTACAAAATTTCCAAAAACGGCTACCATCTGGTTGAGAAGCAACAAACCGCTTACCACATAAGCAAAATCTACAACATAAGCATTGAGGACTTGCTGCGCATCAACAATTTAGACAGCACGAACATTAAAATCGGTCAGGTGTTGAAAGTACGTCTTTAATACAAACTTTTTCCCGTCATCACCTCGGGTTGAGGAATACCCATCAATTTCAGAATGGTGGGTGCAATATCTGCTAATGTTCCGTTGTGCAGCGCAGGTTTCAACTCTTTATCTATGAGGATGAAAGGTACAGGATTCAAGGTATGCGCGGTGTGGGGCGAGCCGTCATCGTTAATCATATAGTCGGCATTGCCGTGGTCGGCTGTGACAATTACGCTGTAATCCTTTTCCAGGGCTTTGGAAGTAATTCGTGCTACACATGTGTCAACCGTTTCGGCTGCTTTTACAGCAGCGCTGAAAACACCAGTGTGCCCAACCATGTCGGTGTTAGCATAATTAATGCAGTAAAAATCGAAGTTGTTTTTATCTAATTCATCTAAAATTCGTTCGGTCAAAGGCAGGGCGCTCATCTCGGGTTGCAGGTCATAGGTTGCAACTTTGGGTGAGGGTATGAGTATGCGCGTTTCACCCGGGAATGGTTCTTCGCGACCACCCGAGAAGAAATAGGTTACGTGAGGATATTTTTCTGTTTCTGCGGCGCGTATCTGGGTTTTGCCATGGCGTGAGAGCACCTCACCGAGTGTCATATTCAGGTCTTCATTATCAAAAACCGGATGCACGTTTTTGAACGTTGGGTCGTAGTTTGTCATCGTCACATAATGTAGCTGCAGGGGTTTCATGCCGTGCTCCGGGAATTCGCGTTGCGTAAGCGCCTGTGTAATTTCACGGCAGCGGTCTGTGCGGAAATTGAAACATATTACCGCGTCGCCTTCGCTGATAGGAACAAATTCATGCTGTTTAATCAATGGGCGAATAAATTCGTCTGTTTCGCCTTGCTCATAGCAATGTTTTACTGCGTCTATCAGATTAACTGCATTGCGTCCTTTGCCGGCTGTCAACATGTCATAAGCTAATTTGATACGCTCCCAGCGTTTATCTCTATCCATGGCGTAGTACCTGCCACACACACTTACCAGTTTTCCACGCGAATTTTTCAGGTGCCCTTCTAACTCCTCCAGAAATGCTGCCCCGCTGCGCGGATCACAGTCGCGACCATCGGTAAAGGCATGCACAAATACCTGATTTTCTGCAAGCTGGAAATCCCTTACTAAATCACAAAGGGCAAACAAATGGCGTATATGCGAGTGAACTCCTCCATCGCTTACCAGCCCGATAAAGTGCAGGTTCTTGCCAGATTTTTTACAATATGCGTAAGTTTGCTGCAGTGTGGAGTTTTTTTTCAGGTCTCCATTTTGTATAGCGCGGTTTATGCGTATCAGTTCCTGATAGATGACCCTACCTGCCCCGATGTGCAGGTGCCCCACCTCACTGTTGCCCATCTGCCCCTGGGGGAGCCCCACGTACTCGCTGTGCGTAACCAGTTCACAATGTGGGTATTGGCGATATAGTGCGTCCATAAAGGGGGTATTTGCCTGCGCAATGGCGCTGCGTTCGGGTATAGGGCCGTGTGCCCAACCGTCCAATATTACCAGTAATACTTTCTTGTCTTTTTTTATCATTGTTCATCAGATTGTATTTTCCACAAAATTTTGTAAAAAAAATCAGCCAAAAGTAATTTACTTGCGTACATTATTGCAGTTTAACATTGTTGGCACATTATTCGCTAAATAATGTATTAATTATGGTTTTAATGAAATCACAAGCAATGAGGACAATTATGTTAATTTTTGCATTAGGGGTATATGTAACCGCCTGTGCGCAGAGTTTCAATGAAATCAGCAATGCTATCAAGCAGGGTAATGCTTCTGCTCTGGCATCTTTCTTTCAGAGCAATGTTGAAATTACTATCAAGGATGCTTCAAACTCATATAGTAAGTCGCAAGCCGAAATAGTGATTAAAAACTTTTTCAGCAGCAACCAACCCCGCTCGTTCAGTATAGCGCACGAAGGTACCTCGCCCGAAGGGTCAAAATACTTCATCGGTAATCTGAGCACCTCGGGCGGCAACTACCGCATGTATGTGTATGCCAAAACCTCCGGCGGCAGCTACTCCATTCAGGAAATACGCATAGAGGCACAGTAACCGCCCGCACCCCCCAATGCAGCTTGGCTTACATTCTTTACTTTGCTGCCCAAACGAATAGCCATGCATTATGACATCCAGGCAGCAGTAAATGCCGCATTGCGTGAAGATGTTGAGGATTTTACCGGGCGTATTCCAACCGGTGACCACAGCGCGTTGGCGTGCTTCAGCCGTTATGCCGAAGCCAAAGCGCGACTGCTCTGCAAAGCAGAGGGCATAATAGCCGGAGTGGAGTTGGCAGAAATCATCTGCCGGCAGGTAGATCCTGCCCTTTCAATCCAAAAAAAGATGAACGATGGCGATGCTATGCACCCGGGCGATGTGGCATTCACGCTGCAAGGGGATGCAAAATCCATTTTGCGTGCTGAGCGCGTGATACTCAATTACATGCAGCGGATGAGCGCCATTGCCACGCTCACGCGCCGGTACGTAGATGCCGTAGCAGGCACCGGAGCGCGTATATTAGACACCCGTAAAACCACGCCCGGATTTCGTTATTTTGAGAAGTGGGCGGTGCGTATCGGTGGCGGTTTTAACCACCGCATGGGACTGTACGACATGATAATGCTCAAAGACAACCACATCGATTTTTGCGGAGGTATTGAGAAAGCCATACTGGCCGTAGAGCAATACCAGTTGCGCATGGGGCTGCAACTGCCTGTAGAAGTGGAAACGCGCAATTTACACGAAGTAGAGCAGGTGTTGCGCACGGGCAAGGTCACCCGTATAATGTTTGATAATTTCGACCCGCACACCATGAAGCAGGCAGTGGCTATGGTAGCCGGCCGTTTCGAAACCGAAGCCAGCGGGGGCATAAATCTGCACAATGTTCGCAGCTATGCCGAAACTGGCGTTGACTTTATCAGTGTAGGAGCGCTCACCCACAGCGCCGGCTCACTCGACATGAGTTTGAAAGCGTTTTAGCGTTACACTCTGCGCACGATGTTAAATTTCTTGCATCATTGGAGGTACATACTAAAAATATCGTACAATGCCGTATAAGTTTTCACCCCTGCGTGGTTATTAAAATTGTGCTTTACTTCAAAAATTCAAATCACTACGGGGCATTAATTTCCTGATGTGATTTTCATGGGGTGCCCCCGCTGCTGCGCTCCGCGGGGCTACGCGCATCATCGGGGTCGGGCTGGCTACGGGGTACGCTGTCGCTCCCGCCGCGCCCGCGCGTTGATTGTTTTTCAACGGTGCGGGCGCGGCCGCTTCGCTGCGCTCGCGCCCTGCGCATCCCTCACCCGGGCAAGCTCTCTGGCAGCCCTTATATTGCGCTATGCAGCCCAGGTAAGCGGGTGTTGCCGCTATGATATGTGTAAAGAATAAACCTAATGTGATAAGTGGAAGTTTCGGGGCGCGCTCCAGAGGCGCGCGCCCCGAAAATAACCACCTTCCAATATGCTCATAATCGCTATCCTTATTCAAACACTTCGTTACTTACTTATCACCAAAACTCTTTCCAGATAAACTGGAAATATCCTGAGTGTAAATCTCACTGAGGTAACTGATTGCCTGCTTCAATCTGTTTAATTTTCTGCAACAGCGTTAGTTTGTAAGTTATGACATGAGGTTTTTTAAGTCACATAAGGTCAATGCCCGTGTAGTTCCAGGGGGTGAGGGAGAGCATCTCTTTTTTAACCTCTTCGCTTACCGGTAGTGACTGAATAAATGAAGCGATGCGCTCCCGGGTAATGTCTTCGGCACCGCGGGTCAGCTCCTTTAGCGCTTCGTAGGGCTTCGGAAAACCTTCCCTGCGCAAGATTGTTTGTATGCCTTCGGCTACTACTGCCCAGTTGCGCTCCAGGTCACGGCGGAGTGCGCTCTCGTTGAGAGACAGTTTTCCAAGTCCTTTTTCTATAGATGACAAACTGATGAGTATGTGAGCGTAAGGCACGCCCACGTTACGCAGTACGGTTGAATCGGTGAGGTCGCGTTGCAGGCGCGATACCGGTAGCTTGGCAGCGAGGTGCTCGAGCAGGGCGTTGGCTACACCCAGGTTGCCCTCAGCATTTTCAAAATCAATGGGGTTCACTTTGTGCGGCATGGCTGATGAGCCAACCTCGTCTTTCACGGTATTTTGCTTAAAATAATCCATACTGATGTACATCCACACATCGCGGCACAGGTCTATGAGGATGTTGTTAATGCGCTTCATGGCATCAAAGCGTGCCGCTGCCAGGTCGTAGTGCTCTATTTGTGTGGTAAAACGGAGGCGTTTAAGTTTCAACTGGTGATTAATGAAATTATCGGCAAATGCCGTCCAGTCAATTGTTGGGTATGCCGCATGGTGTGCGTTGAAATTACCTGTGGCTCCGCCAAACTTTGCTGCGTACGGGATTGTGCGCAGCAACTCCATCTGGTTCTGTAACCGCTCTACAAACACCATAATCTCTTTGCCCAGGCGCGTAGGCGAAGCGGGTTGCCCGTGTGTGCGCGCCAACATGGGCACTTCTTTCCATTCGTAAGCGAGGCGCTCAAGGTGTTTCATCAACTGCTCTAATGAGGGTAAATACAAATCATGGTCGGCATCGCGGCACGAGAGCGGTACAGCCGTGTTGTTTACATCCTGTGAAGTAAGCCCAAAGTGAATAAACTCTTTCCATGAACTTAACTCCAGCGCCTCAAATTGGTTTTTTAAATAGTACTCTACGGCTTTTACATCGTGGTTGGTCAGCTTTTCTATCTTTTTGATTTCTTCTGCGTCGGTTTCTTTAAATGATACTGCCATGTTGCGCAATGCCGCATACTTCTCTTTCGGAAAGTTCGCTAATTGTGGCAGGGGTATTTCACAAAGTGCAATGAAGTATTCAATCTCTACATAAATCCGGTAACGTATCAGGGCATACTCCGAAAAATAACGCGACAGGTGTTGTGTTTGGTTATGATAACGCCCGTCCACGGGCGAAACAGCGGTGAGGGGAGAAAGCGACATGAAGCTACTTTTGCCTTGCAAAGATATAATTTAGGGTTAGTGCGTTTGTTTACGTATTATATGTGCGTATTTTCAACATAGCTCAATCAATAAAGCTGAGCATCTCTACCTCTTGTTGCAAATAAGATAAACCGCTCCTGCCGGCAGAAGGTTTTGAACCGTTAGGCGATATATGGATACAGTGGGTAATTAGGTAATGCCGGCGTTTTTTTGTAAATTTTCTAAAGCGAATCTCATGTCTTGAAAACTAAAAACCTCACCATGCTTACACAGATAAAACAAAGCCCTATTTTTAGTTCAGAAAAATTTTTAATTTTCACACCCAAGTAAACGTATTTAAATTGAGAAACTCGACCCTGTTGTTTCGGCTGCTCTTATTGCTAACTCCCCTGTGGATGTTTGGGCAGGACATTCACTTCAGCATGTTTTATGCCAGTCCGCTGAATCTTAACCCGGCGCTAAGTGGCGTAAACGAAGGAACTTACCGCGCGGCGGGCATTTATCGCAACCAGTGGCGCAGCATCTCCACACCTTTTGTTACTTACAGTGGTTCCTTTGATATGAAACTGCTGCAAACCAAACTTCCGAAGGATATTTTTGGTGCAGGCGCCTTGTTTGTAGGTGACCGCAGTGGTGACGGTAAACTGTCTATGTACAGCGGCATGCTCAGCGCTGCCTTTCATAAAGGGCTTGACAAACAACGCAAACACTTCATCGGGTTGGGCGTGCAACTCGGTTACACACAAAAAAGTTTACAGTGGCAGCAGTTGGCTTTCCCCAATCAGTTTAACGGGCAGGATTTTGACCTGAACATCAGTAATAATGAGTCGTTTTCAAGACCTCAAATCGGATATTTTGATATGAACGCCGGCTTCTTACACCAAAGCACCATCAAAGATATTGTGGGAATAATGACGGGTATTACCGTTTATCACTTGGTGCCCCCGCGCGAGTCATTCTTGGGCGACAAAGATGTGAAGTTACGCAACCGGTTTACCACACACGCGGGGTTGCGCATAAAGGCAGTCAAAAATTTTTTCATTACGCCCAATTTTATTTATCAGTATCAAAGCAAGGCACAGGAAATCAATTTCGGTTCAGGAATAGAGTACCACGCTCCGCTCGGTAAATCGGTGCTCGTTGCCGGCGCCGGCGGGTGGTACAGGGTAAAAGATGCCGCCATTCTGACCGCAGGGCTTGGATACTACAACCTTCGTCTGATGGCTGCTTATGACATAAATGTATCTTCGCTGCGTGCGGCTACTAACGGACGCGGCGGGTTTGAAATAGCGCTTATTTACACCGGAATGTTAAAGTCGAAAACCGCATTGTATCCCATTTTAGTACCCTGCCCCATGATGTAAAAACATGAATAAAAAAATACATATATTTCTATTACTATTTATATCCGGTTGGTCAACCATTGTGCGTTTGCCGGCGGCAAATCCCGATGATAAGTTCAACAAAAAGAAATGGATGAAAGCCGCTGAGGAGGCATATAAAGCCGGCTCCATATTCAGCGCAGCCGATTTATATATGGAAATACTCTCCAATGACCCGGAAGAGAAGTCCGTGCTGATGAATCTGGCGCGTTCCCTCTATCTGGCTCGTGACTACGAAAAAGCCGGAAAGTACTACCTTGATGCCTATCATGCTGATTCGGCAAAAAATTCCGTTGCGCTCTACTACGCTGCCCTGATGCAGAAGATGCAGGGCAATTACAAGGAGGCAATTCCGATGTTTCAACGGTTTGTGAAAATTTACAAGAACGAGGAGGACGCTGTGAAAATGAAGAAATGGGCGCGCACCGAAGCAGACGGGTGCAATTTCGCCATGCGTGAAAGCAAACCCGACCCTTATGTTCGCTTACAGCATCTGGGGCGCGAAGTCAATTCAAACTATGGCGACATGGCGCCTGCCTTGTGTGGCGACACACTCTTTTTTGCATCGGTGCGTTCCGACTCGGTACTGATGATTAAAGCTGACCGCAGCAATGAAAAGAGCGACAGCGTATTGCTGAAACTTTTTGTTAGTAGAGTAAACGGCAACACCTATTCCATGGCAGAAGTTTTTTCAGCTCTTAATCAAAAAGGAAAACACATCTCTAACCCTGCCTTTACCGATGACGGCAGCAAATTGCTTTACACCATTTGCGATGGAGGGCTTTTGTCACCGGTTTGCGAAATTTATATGAGTGAAAAAAAGGATGGCGTGTGGCAACCCGGACAGCGCCTCAATGACGAAATAAACCTGAAAGGCAGTACCAACACACAACCCTGGCTGGCAAAAACTGCAGCAGGAGAGGTGTTGTTTTTTGTGTCAAATCGCGAGGGTGGCAGAGGGGGTACCGACATCTGGTACAGCTTCTTTAAAAAAGGCGACTTTACCTCGCCACGCAATCTCGGCAGCAAAATCAATACCGACCGCGATGAGTTCACTCCGTATTTTGATGCGGCAACCAACACCCTCTACTTCTCAAGCAACGGGTGGATAAGTATGGGTGGTACAGATATTTACCGAAGCACTGCCGATGCCAATCTTAAATTTAACAATAACCCCGAAAACCTTGGTATGCCTTTTAACTCACCGTGCGATGACAATTATTTCCGCTTTGGTAAAAATGCGGAGGAAGGTTATTTTGTTTCCAATCGCCCGGGCATATACAGCGTGCGTGGCAAAACGTGCTGTTACGATATTTTCCGTTACCACTACGACCGCCGGATTTTTTTAGCTGTAATGGGGCGCGTGTATGACGATGCTACCAAAGAACCTATTACCGGCGCTGCCGTTAACCTTTCGCTCCGGAGTCCTAATCTTGCCGAGGGGGACGTAATCATCAATACCGACAGTTCGCGCGGCACAGAGCCGTACTTCTTTAACCTGAAAACCGATAAACTCTACAAAGTAACTGCCCTCAAAGACGGATACTTCACCTCATCGCAGTCGTTCTCTACGCAAGGTATTGCAAAAAGTGATACGCTTATCGTGGATCTCTACTTGCGCAAGTTAGAAAAAGACAAAGCATACCGCCTTAACAACATCTATTATGATTTTGATAAATGGGATTTGCGCCCAGAGAGTAAAACTACACTGGATACCCTATACAATATTCTTATAGAAAACCCCACTATCATTATCGAGTTGAGTTCACATACAGATACGCGCGGCTCTGACCAGTACAACCTGAATCTCTCGCAAAAGCGTGCCGAGAGTTGCGTCAACTACCTCATTAACGAAAAGGGTATTCCAAAAGAGCGCATCATCGCCAAGGGATATGGTGAAACCAAAACTTTAGATGATTGTTCAAAATACAAGGAATGTCCGCAAGACCAAAGCGGAGATTGCGATTGTCATCAGAACAATCGCAGAACAGAGTTTAAAGTAATTGGTGAACTGGACGGAAAGTTGATTTACGATGAAATGTTGAAATAAAAAACATGATGCATACAGTAATGACTTAAATATTGACTAAGCGACTGTTAAGTCGTAACATTAATGAATATTGTAATGAGAAATGTTTACACACTTCTGTTGTTTCTCATGCTTTCGCTCACATTGAGAGCGCAGCAGCAGATTTTGCTGCTGGCTGAGAATTTTGAGTCGCCCAGCAATACCATGTTACTCAACGGCACCGGCGTGGGTTCCAATACGGGAAGTAACCGGTGGATTATAAACAATGAATTCAACGGCGCTCCGGTTTATCCCAACACGCCCCCCCAAGACAGTATCGTGAGCGGTACAATTACCAATGCGCCATACTCTACCTACCTTCATATTCACGATGCCGGAACCACATCAGTAAGTAATGCCAACTGGAACCCTGCGCAAAGCAGCGACCGGTTTACTTACATAGACAAACCCTTTTGCACGCTGGGTATGACCAATGTAACGTTCACGTTCTTCTGGATATGTGAGGGGAGTGCCGATGCTTACGGAGAAGTGTATTACCGCGCCAACGGCGGCCCGTGGATTAAAACAGGTCAGCCCAAATACTACAACCAAAGTAAATGGAAATACGAAGTGATTCAGGACCCGGCGTTCAATAACGTTGAGGAGTTGCAGTTGGGCTTTCGCTGGGTAAACAACACCGGAGGAACTACAAACGTTTCATTTGGTGTTGATGATATTATAGCGGTGGGTACCTACGACAACGTAAACAACCCGGTCCATATTACTATTACATCTGTCTCGCCCTTGCAGGTTTGCCAGGATAATTTTCTGTTGATTAATTGGAAACTGAGCGCTCCGCTTTGTGATGCCACTTATCAGATTCAGATGAGTGACAAAAACGGAAACTTTGGACCTAATCCGTACAACGGAGGGGTGTTCAACATCTTTGCACCCGACACGGCGGGCGCCATAGGTTTTCAGGTACCGAAAGACAGTTTGGGAAATTGCTTCAAAGTGCGCTTGGTACGTATGAGCCCGCAACCGTATATTGTGGGGCAAGCGTCAGTTTGTTTCGCTATCATTGACTGCCCTGAGCAGGTAATTACGCAGTCAGCTCCTGTAATGAATGACCCGGATACTACGTGTATCCTTAGTGTGATAGATGTGAAGTTTTTGTCGTTTGGGGTTTTCAATAACACCAACAATTACATTGCCGAATTAAGCGACTCTACCGGTTCGTTTGCCAATCCGTTCTTTTTAGGTAAGCTGGGTTCTAACAAAGCTTTTCCGGGTCCTCCCGGCAACATATCAGGTTTGATTCCGCAAAACGTACCTCCGGGCTGCGGTTACTATATTCGTGTACGCTCCACATCGCCTGCGGTGGTGGGCAATGTGATTGGTCCGTTCTGTCTGGTGCGCTGCGATGAGCTCACCAACAATCACACCGATTTGCATTTCTGCATTCCCGCCAAAGAACACCCCTTGTGCGATACGTTTCGCATTCAACCCAACTACTGGAACAACCAGGCCAATTACGACACTTGCAACAAATGGACTATCGAGCTGCGCAGTATGATGGACTTTTCGCTCGTTAACAGCGGCGGGCTTGGCGTTTACAAAGACAGCTTGGGCGGATATTTCCAACTCTGTATGCCATCGGTACGCGACTCGCTTCCTGTACCGCCCGGCTCGTACTACATGCGCATAGTGAGTAATTGTTCTAATCAACCCTGGAACCAAACCGGTAGTGTGATACGCATTACCATTGGCGCACCCGACACAACCCCGCCTCTGATAATAATGCCCGATACCGTACACTGTAATCTCGGCCTGGTGGCCTTGTATGTAAATCCTTTTAAGCATCCGCCTTCAGATTATGAGTGGCTCTCGAACGGCTTAAACAACGGTTTGCCGTTTATTTGGCCTTATAACCCGTTGCTGATTGATTTTACCGGTGCGCCCATCAATGATTATACTTTTTATGTACGCGAAATAAACTTTGGCTGTTCAGGACCCTGGGCACAAAAAGCCAAACTCACCATCATCGGTGAACCGGATGTGGACATCAGTGGTCCTACTCAGGTGTGCTTAGGTGATACCGTTAATTTCAAAGTGGGTTATCTGAAAGAAACTTACTATAACTGGGATGCTCCGCCCGGCGTTAAAATTTTGGAAGAAGGTAACAGCGAAGTGAGTATGATTTTTGATACGCTCGGTGATTTTACTATTTCAAATTTCTCGCTGAACGAATGTGGCAGCGACAGCGATTTTTATAACATAAAAGTCGTTACGCTATACCAGGCAGATGCCGGCCCCGATAAACAACTTTGCGCCGGAGGCGAAGTAACGCTAAAAGTAGAAACTGATTATCTCAATAAAGTACTCTTCACCCAGGACACTGCAAAAACGGGCAAGCAGGGAGCCATGTTTAATCTTATCGCTCATAGTGACGTAATTATTGACTCATTTGCCGTCAAATTCCTCAATAACCAAATCGTTCAGGCAGAGATTTACAGTAAAAAAGGAACTTACAAGGGCTTTGAACAACAGCCGGGTGCATGGACTTCCGTAGGCGGATTTTACAATTTTCAACCTAATCCTCCCGGTCAGTTTACCGTTATTCCCGGTGGTGTTACGGCCACTATCGCAGCGGGAGAAACAGCCGCTTTTTACATTACTACCGTCAATAGTCCACCTGTCATTAACATGGCTATCGGAAATACCACTTTACAACAAGAAGCTGTTTTTGCCTCAGATGGTATTCTTGATTTCACGACCGGTGTGGGCATAGATTATCCGTTTGGTAACATCTCGGGTGGCTTATTTGGTCGTATTCTGAACTGCAGGGTCTATTACCGCACCAAAGGCGGGCTTCATTACCTGTGGAGCACCGGTGATACTACGGCTCAAATCCAATTTACACCCCAACAGAGCGGTCAATACACGGTAATGGTGTACGATACAAGCGGATGTAAAAACAGCGACTCGGTGTATGTAACCGTGTTTCAACCTCCAATCGTGAGTGCCGGCCCTGATACGTTAGTATGTGACGGAGAAAATTATCTGATGCCCGCCACCTCATCTGCCGGCAATGTGTTGTGGAGTCCGGGTATAGGCCTCAATAATCCCACGCTGATAAATCCTATGTTTAACCATCCCTCGTCTGTTATGTATGTGCTTACCGCTACTGATAGTAACGGTTGCATCGCTTTTGACACCGTGAATATTGACGTTAAAAATTGCTTAGCTTACATCGAAGTGCCGCAGGCATTTACGCCCAACGGTGACGGAAACAACGACTACTTCACGATTTTTGGCAACAACATTGCCGAGTACGAAATAAGAATTTACAATCGTTGGGGTGAACTGGTTTATGCAAGCACCGACCTTGACGCGCTGAATAACCTGAGTAAAGGTTGGGATGGAACGCACAAAGGCGTATTACAAAACATAGGTACGTTTGTGTGGTATCTTACCGCTAAGGACATTTACGGCAAGAGCTACGAAAAGAAAGGAAACCTGACCCTCATACGTTAAAATTTTTTACTATGAAAGAAAAAACGGTTGAAGAACTAAAGCAAATGATGGATACAGGAGAAGATTTTCAACTGATTGATGTTAGAGAGCCGCATGAGTATGAGATTTGTCACCTGAACGGTCTGCTTATCCCTATGGGCGATATACCCGATAATATCGACAAAATAGCCCGCGATAAACCCGTAATAATCCATTGTAGAAGCGGAGCTCGAAGCGGAAGAGTTTGTCAATTCTTAGAAGAAAACTACGGTTTTACAAATCTGTACAATTTACAGGGTGGAATTCTCGCATGGGCGGATAAAATTGACAATACGCTCCCTAAATATTAACCTTTAAGTCGGGTATCCGTAAACTGTACTTATCGTCAGTACTTATTGCTTGTTATGCTTACTAAATTCTACCAACGGATAGCAAGATTTGTAAACCATGATGAGTTAACGGCGCGCGTATTGTTTTTTATTGTTTCCGTTGGCTTCGGATTGTTTGCCTTGTATGGCGATAACAAACCCCTCATTGGACCTATCCGCCATGAATGGATAAATGCGTTTGACAGTTTTGTAGCGCTCGTATTTTTTCTGTTGCTTCAGTTTTTTCCAGCCACCCGCAAGCACTATCAGCAATTCGGCTATGCATTGATTTATATTTTGAATATAGGAAATATATACCTGCTCTATACCACCAGATTTGATGTGCAGTATTCATACCAGTTTATTGTAGTATTTTGTATAAGCGGTTGGTTTTTCAGGAAAGAAGCAGCATACCTGTACTTTTTTGTCATCATAAATGTACTGCTGATACTCGTGTTATTGCTTGCACAGAAAAACTCTCCGCCCACTTTTGACTTTTACGCTACCTATTTGATATCAGCTTTTGCACAGTTCATTTTGCTGCGTTATCGATTCAATATAGAAGATAAACTCACCGA
Source organism: Chitinophagales bacterium (assembly GCA_025057415.1). Classification (GTDB taxonomy): domain Bacteria; phylum Bacteroidota; class Bacteroidia; order Chitinophagales; family LD1; genus Bog-950. The sequence goes on along the minus strand of JANWXI010000055.1, from coordinate 4,763 downwards.
AAGTGAGCGGAAGTACCGTCTTTTGGCTGAAAACTCATTCGACCTGATATGCATTCATAATGCAAAAGGAGAACTGGAGTTTATCAGTCCCTCTATCAAACGATTACTGGGTTATGAACCGGAAGATCTTATCGGACATCGTCCCTATGAAATTGTACACAATGAAGATAAACCTCTTATCCGTTCGTTAGTGCTTAATGACCCTAATCATCCCTCCACTCAAAATCCCATACAATTCCGCCTTCGTCATAAAGATGGGACGTACGTTTGGGTTGAAACTGTTTTTGTTCCACTCGAGAGCCCCGATGGGGCTAGCAGCGTAGTATTAAGTCAAACCCGCGACATCCGAAAAAACAAAGAATATCAGTTGCAATTAGAGGAGCGCAGCAAGGAATTAGAGCGCAGCAATGCCGATTTAGAAACTTTTGCCTTTGTGAGCAGTCACGATATGCAGGAACCCCTGCGGATGATTACAAACTACATGCAGTTGCTCAGGCGAAAGTATGCCGGTAAATTAGACAAAGAAGCCGAGGAATACATTGAATACGCCAATAGCGGAGCTGCAAATTTACAACAATTGCTGCGCGATTTACTCTCATACTCGCGCATCACTAGTTCTGAGATAAAGTGCGAGGAAATTGATTTGAACAGATTGATTGCAGACGTGTTGCGAAACAATCAGTTAGAAATAAAAGAAAAAGGAGCCAAAATATTGACAGAGAATTTGTGTACGGTGTATTCCGACCGTAATTTGCTGATGCTTGTGATGCAAAACCTCATACTAAACGGAATTAAGTACAACCATGCAGAGGTACCTCAGGTTGTAATTAGTTGTAAAGATATCGGGACGGCAGTAGAATTTTGCGTTGCCGACAACGGTATAGGGATTAAACCCGAACATCAAAAACGGATTTTTGAACCTTTTCACCGCCTGCATACCAAAGCCGAGATTCCCGGAACGGGCTTAGGCCTGTCTATTTGCAAAAAAATTGTGGAGCGAATGGGTGGAAATATCAGATTAGAAAGTGAAATTGGCAAAGGAGCGAGGTTTTACTTTACGTTGCCCAAATAACATAGTACCATTATTACATGTATCGTAAGTGGGCGAGGTTTTTTTACGATTACTCACTAAAAGATCTGTAAACCCTGTAGCAAGAGATAATAATGGAATTCACAGATTGCAATTTTGCGATATATTCCTTTATCCAAAAAACCAAAATACAAAATACCCGCTGAGTTACTTAGTTGATGAACTTTTGCGTTAATACAACTAAATCACAATGGAGTTTTTAAGATTTATATAATGAAAAGCCAATCACACCTCTTCAATCTTCTCTCTGAAAACTATCCCGTGTTCTCTTAATTCAGCCAATATCGGTTCGTAAATTTCCGGGTACCTGGGTATCATAACCCCGCGCTGCTTTATTTGGTTATTGAGGGCGAGTTTGGCAGCAATTCCTATCGGCAACCCCACGGTAGCGGCCATAGCTGTGCGCGATGCATCATCCCCAACATAAACCATACTGCTGCGCAGTGTGTATTTTTTGCGGGATAGTTTATAGCTTATTTCGTGGAGCATCACTACCATATCTTTATCATCATCGCTGAGTTTCCATGCGCTTTCAAGGGTTTCCTGTAAAAAATCACATGGCACCACCGTGGGGCTTGGTATGTTTTGCAGGCGTTCCATCAATTTAATTTCCTGCAACATCATCCGTACAGAGGTGTATTTATTGTATCGGTAGCGAGCCAGTTTTTCTTGTACCTGTCTCTGCAAAGTGGTAGTAGGTATTTCCTTTTGCGAGGTGAGGCCTAACTGTACGAGTACGTTCCAACCTTTACAGAACGGCGGCCGGCGCAGGGTACCCCGGTACATCGTTTTTACGTGCTTTAGTCCGTAAAGGCGGGTATATTTCAGCGAGTCGCGGTTGGGGTAGCTCTCAAACTTGCCATAACCTCTTATGGTGATGAGTTGTGTATGGGTGAATAATTTTTCATAGGGCACCTGTACAATCTTACCATTTTGCAGATAGCGAATGTGCCCCTCGCCCTGACCTGCCAACACCACATTACGTGGGTTCCAGGTAAATTTATAGTGCCAGCGGTTGCTATCGCTCTGGGGAGCGATAAGCCCCCCGCAGTGCGATCGGTAACCGGTTATCTGCGCTCCTGCATCTTCCAGACGATGTATGATTTGCAGAGCGCTCATGTGGTCAATGCCCGGGTCTAAGCCGAGCTCATTCAAAAACAAAAGTCCGCGTTGCTTGGCATCGCGGTGTAGTTTCTTCATCGCATCGCTGATATATGAGGGTGTAAGAAGGTGTTTTTGAAATCGCAAACAATCCTGCGCAATAACCGGATGTACCGATGCGGGCAGCATGCTGATTACTAAATCTGATGAGGCGATTAGCTCTCTTCGCAGTTTTTCGTTTTGGTAATCAAAAGCCATGGCAGTTGTAAAAGGTCTCCCCTTCGTCTTTTCAAGAGCTTGCGCTGCCGATAGGTCTGCAACACACACTTCCCAATCTTGTTTGGGCGCCATGCCAGCCAGGTAATCAATCAAAACCCCTGACGACTTACCCGCTCCGAGTATCAGTATCTGACGCATACAAAAAATATTGAGTAAGTAAAAATCGCTGTAATTTACACCTCCCCGTAGTACTCCACGTAAATGTTTTCGGTTTCTACCAGCCGGATGCAGTGTAATTGACAACCGTGCAGATGGGGGACGAGCCACCGCCATATCAACTTTACGAGGTTCTCAATGCTGGGCTGTACGCCTTGCAGTTCCGGTACATCTAAATTAAAATTCTTGTGGTCTAACTTATCGGTTACCTCGCGGCGGATTATCCGGCTTAGTTCGTGGGCGTTAACCACAAAACCCGTGTCGGCATTTGGCTCGCCCTTTACAGTTACGTACAGGTCAAAATTGTGTCCGTGCCAGTTGGGGTTGGCACATTTGCCAAACACTTCAAAATTTTTTTCGGCAGTCCATGCGGGATTGTACAGGCGATGCGCGCCGTTGAAGTGTTCACGCCTTGTCAGATACACCATATCACAATCTGCTTTGTATTTACATAAAAAACATATCGCTAATGCCAATTATGAGTAACGCTCTAAAATCATGGCGTGCCCGTGTGCGCCTGCGGCGCAGGCGGCAATCAGGGCGTACCTGCCGTTCTCTTTGATAAGACGGTTGCAGGCGGTAGTAACAAGCCGTGCGCCGGTAGCGCCAAACGGATGCCCCAGCGATAGCGAGCCGCCCCACAGGTTAAACTTATCTAACGGAATAGCGCCCACTGCCTTATCGCGCCCGAGCTTTGCTTGTGCAAATGTATCGCTCGCCAGGCATTTTAAATTAACCAGTATCTGACCGGCAAATGCCTCATGAAACTCAAACACATCAAAATCACTCAGCGTCATACCGGTAATCTGCAGCAACTTACTCACCGCATACGTTGGCCCCAGCAGCAACTCTTCTTTCAAATCGCAACCCGTAAACGTATATGAATGAATATAGGCCTTCGGCTTCAAGCCGAGTTGAGCCGCTTTTTCTTCGGTGGCCAACAAACAAACAGCCGCCCCATCAGTCAAAAACGAAGCATTCGCGGCTGTAATAGTACCTCCCTCTTTCACAAATGCCGATTTCAGTTTCGCTATGCTTTCTAAATTGGTATCGGGGCGTATGCCGTTATCTTTTTTTATGGGCTTAAAATCTGGCGGCGCCTCTACAGGCGTTATCTCGTTGGCGAGCAGCCCTTCGGCTTCTGCCTTAGCCGCCAGTTGATGCGAGCGCACTGCGTACTCGTCCTGTTCCCTGCGCCCTACCTGATAGCGCGCTGCCAAAATATCGCAATCTAACCCCATGGTGCGGTTAGTTAAAAACTCTGCCACCGCAGGCGCTTCAGGCACAAAATCGCCCGGGCGCAAACTGAAAATAAACTTTAGCGTATCGGCTAATCCTTTTATCTTTTGTGCCTTAAAAAGCTTCTTACGCATTCGTTTATTAAAAAGTATCGGTGCATCGCTCACGCTGTCAGTGCCGCCGGCTATGGCTACATCGGCTTCACCGTTGCGCAACACGTTTGCAGCGCTGGCTATCGCCTGATTGGCAGAAATACACGCCATCGTCACCGTATGGCACGGAGCCGTGTATGGTATGCCTGCGGTAATGGCTGCTTCACGCGCCACGTTACCCGTCTTTACATTACTGATGGTAGTACCCATTACCACATATCCCACCTGCGCGGGGTCAATCCCCGTTTTACTAAGCAGCCCTTTAATAGCATACTGCCCAAGTTGATAACTCATCAGGTCTGCATAAGCAGTCCCCGAGCGCAAAAAGGGCGTCCGGCATCCGTCTATCACTACAATTCGCTTGCTCATAAAATTATTTTGTGCGCCGCTAAGTTAACCCCAACATTCACAATCAAAAACTATTCGCAAACCCCGTTGCCGGTCACAACCATCAACATATTTGGAATATCGTATTAAAATCATATTTTATATATTTTTTTGGGGGTGCCCCCGCTGCCAAGCGCTGCAAGGCAGCGGGGTCGGGCTGGCTACGGGGTACGCTGTCGCTCCCGCCCCGCCCGTGATTTGTTTGTTTTTTCATCGGTACGGGCGTGGCCGCTTCGCTGCGCTCGCGCCCTCCGCATCCCTCACCCGGGCAAGCGCTACGGTATCCCTTGTATTGCGCAAAGCAACCCAGTTGAGCAGATATTGCCCCGATAGTTTATATGAAGAATAAATCTAATGTT
>JANWXI010000054.1 GCA_025057415.1 Chitinophagales bacterium | reverse complement strand
TTTGTAAATCAAAGAACTTACGGGCGGGGCGGGAGCGACAGCGCACCCCGTAGCCAGCCCGACCCCGCTGCGGAGCGTAGCCCAGCGGAGCGCAGCAGCGGGGGCACCCCCAAAAAATTATATATAATTATTATTTAATGTTTTAGCAAGGTTTGCCGTATCGTTTCGCACTTTTACATGGTTTCAGCGCATGCGTACGGAAAGAAAAATCATTACAGCGATTAAACTTACATGCCAGCAAGGCAGGTGAGTATTGCGAGTGTTTAACCAATATGCAGAGGCACGTGCCGGCTTTGTTTTTCATATTTCTTTTACACTATTTGCAAAACAAACATTTATTATGCCTGCCAAAATTGTCATCACCGCATCGCTCACGGGTGTATTGGCTACTCGCGCGCAATGTCCGTACATTCCCTATACCCCCAAAGAAATTGCCGAGGAGGGCAAGCGCGCAGTTGATGCCGGAGCGAGCATTTTGCACATTCACGCGCGCAAACCTGACGGGGCGCCTGCGTATGACGTGGAGACCTACCGGCAGATTTACGAGGAGGTGCGCGCCTTGTGCCCTGATGTGATAATTAATTTCAGCACCGGCGCGATAGGACTTTCGCGCGAGGAGCGCATTCACCACATAACCGCTCTCAAACCCGATATGGCAGCCCTCAACATGGGCAGCATGAACTATGCTATTTACTCTCCGAAAACGAAAGAGTTTTATCACGATTTTGTGTTTCAAAATCCGTTTAGCGACATACGTTTTTTTCTTGAAAAAATGAACGAGGCGGGTACGCTACCCGAAATGGAAGTGTTTGATACAGGTCACATTCACAATGCCACGCCGTTGATGGATATGGGTATTCTGAGAAAGCCGTTTGTGTTCAGTTTTGTAATGGGTGTGTTGGGTGGCATTCCTATCTCTACACAAAATCTGCTGCATCAGGCAGCCAGTGTACCAGAGGGTTCACACTGGCAGGTAATCGGCATCGGGCGAAAACAATGGCAACTGATAGCTGCCGCCATCACTATAGACGGTCACATTCGCGCGGGATTGGAAGATAACTTTTACTTACCCAACGGTGATATGGCCAAGAGCAACGGTGAATTGATTGATGCAGCTGCGCGCATGGTGCGTATGCTCGGGCGCGAGGTAGCGAGCATACAGGAAGCAAGGCAGATGCTCGGTCTCGTAAAGTAACACACCTGCAGTCGTGCATTTATCGTTTACGGGCTCTATCCGCAGCATTTTTGCGGCTACCGGCAGGGCTTATCGGTGTCTGTTTCTACCATAAACTGCTCCAAAATATGCGACGCTTCACCCGTGAGCCGGCTTTTCGCGAAATACATTACAGCGACGGGGTCAGTTAAATAAGCAAAAAGTGTTGCTTCTTGTAAACCGCCGTAGGTATCGTAGATGGTTTGTTTTGTAAGATTGTAATGCTTTTTGAAATATTTGTACATTCCTTTACTGCCGATGTATTTATACGTACTGTCGCCCGTTGGAGTAACCGTAATGCGTACATAGTCAGAAATATTTTGGCTGCCTAAGATACCCGATAAAACGATATACCGGCATAAATCTTCTTCGGTATGGTCGTAACGGAGCGATGCCAGCGCACCGAGCTGGTGAGAAGTAATGGGCACGGTATCTAAAAGCTGCAAGGCATCGTTGACTAACTTTTCGAAATTATATTTTATAAGTGTAAAAACTTTCCGCAGCGCGTAATTATTCATCAAACTATCGTAGTGAAGGGGTTTGTATTGACGCGCATACTGTAAATACCAGGCGATGTATAATTGAAATTCGTAATGTGCCCCGGCTTCCTGATAAACGTAATATTTGTAATCACACAGCAAATTGATGCCTGATTTGCTGTGCGTTAGGTTGGCTTGTTTTATCACGTACGGATAGAGCAACATGAAAGTTTGCATGGAGCGGTAGTATGCAGCATACTCTTCTAACAAACCATAAATGCCGTAATGGATGGAGTATGATATGTTACGGTCGGTATTAATGGCAAAATTTAGCTTGTAGCCCTGGATACCCGATTGTTTACCTACGTAAATGTTGTACCGCAATAAACTATCGGCTGTACTGCGCGGTACGAAGTTGTTTAAAGCATCGGTTTGAAAATAACCGAGCGCCGGCACGGCGTGTTCGCAGTCAGTGGTTATGAAGTAGGTGAAATGTTCCTCACCGCTGAGTTTGACAAGGTCGTTATGCCGGTGCTGCAGTTCGTGGATAATGGTGGGCAGCGAAAACAATACCAAGCTCCATTGCTTATCGCTCAATAACCACTGCTGATAAGAAAATTTTTCGCGCAGGTCAAACAGATATTTCACTTCATCACTGCCATAGTGGCGCACAATTTCACTAAGGTACTTATCAATGTTAGCTTTCGTAATGGGTTGTGCGATGCCTGTATGGTTGGTAAACACGAACATAACAAAGGCAACAGCACGCGTGATGGAATAGTTACCGGTGTGCAAGGGTTAACATTGTTTCGAACACCGTGAAGATAAAAAACAGGTATAACTACTGTTGTAAAAACGGATAGCGGTAGTCGAGCGGGGGTACAAAAGTTTCTTTGATGGTACGCGGTGAAACCCAACGCAGGAGATTTATCATGCTTCCGGCTTTGTCGTTAGTACCGCTACCCCTGCTGCCACCGAAGGGCTGCTGGCCTACTACGGCGCCGGTGGGTTTATCGTTGATATAAAAATTTCCAGCGGCATTTTGCAGGTGCGTAGTGGCGTACTGTATAGCGTGGCGGTCCTGAGCAAAGATAGAACCGGTGAGTGCATAAATTGAGGTAGTGTCAACAAGTTTTACGGCTTCTTCAAACCTGTTTTCGTCATACACATATACGGTCAATACAGGGCCGAAAAGTTCTTCACACATAGTAACGTAGTGCGGGTCGGTAGTTTGGAGCACGGTGGGTTCAATAAAATACCCTTTTGATTTGTCGCAACGTCCTCCGGCAATTAGTGTAACGGACTTGTCGGTTTTGGCACGCTCAATGTAACCCGACAATTTATCAAAGCTGCTTTCATCAATCACTGCGTTGATGAAGTTTGAAAAATCTTCCGTACCGCCCATCTTCATAGTGCTGAGGTCGTCCTGCACGGCTCGTTTTACCTGTTCCCACAGGTTAGAGGGTATATAAGCTCTGGAAGCGGCTGAGCATTTTTGCCCCTGGTATTCAAATGCGCCGCGGCTGATAGCTGTAACAAGGGCGCGTACATCGGCCGAGGGGTGCGCCAGGATGAAATCCTTGCCGCCGGTTTCGCCCACAATACGCGGATAGGTTTTATAGCGGTGAATATTTTGCCCGATGTTGCTCCAGATATTTTGAAATACGGTTGTGCTGCCGGTGTAATGTATGCCGGCAAAGTCGGGTTGCTGAAAGATTACCTCGGCAGCATCGGGCCCGGAGGGATAGATTAAGTTGATGACGCCATCGGGTACTCCCGCTTCGCGGAAAACTTTCATCAGTACATACGCACTGTACACCTGCGCGTTGGAGGGCTTCCACACCACTACGTTACCCATCATGGCACAACTGGAGGGGAGGTTACCTGCGATGGCAGTAAAGTTGAAAGGAGTGAGCGCATAGATAAAACCTTCAAGGGGGCGCCACTCCATGCGGTTCCAGACGCCCGGGCTGCTTTGCGGCTGCATGGCGTAAATCTCAGCCATGAACTGCACGTTGAAGCGCAGGAAGTCAACGATTTCGCATGCGGAGTCAATTTCTGCCTGAAATACGTTTTTGCTCTGGCCCAGCATGGTGGCAGCGTTCATTTCCATACGGTAAGGGCCGGCTATCAACTCAGCGGCTTTCAGAAAAATGGAAGCCCTGTGCTCCCATGGCATGTTGACCCAATCGTGCCGAGCCGCGAGGGCTGCGTTTATGGCATCCTGTATGTGTTTTTTATCGCTTTTGTAATAGTAACCGAGCAAGTGGCGGTGATCATGGGGCGGGTGCAACGAAACCCGCTTGCCATCGCGCACCTCTTTACCGCCAATGTACATAGGAATATCGCGCACTTCGCTGCGCAACTCGTTGATTTTGCTAAGTAAAGCCGCACGCTCCGGTGAGCCGGGGGCATATTGCTTTACGGGTTCGTTGTGAGCAACGGGTACTTTGAAAAATCCGGTAGCCATAGTAGAATTTTATAATATTTCTTATATAAAATATTTGCTCAACCAACGCACAAGGTCGTTGCCGTTGGCATATATCAATAACGCCAACACGAGCACCATTCCTACGGTATGGGCGTACTGCAAAAATCTTTCGCCCGGGGCTTTGCCGGTGACCATTTCCCACAGGGCAAAGAGGGCGTAACCGCCATCGAGCACCGGAATGGGAAGAAAATTCATAAAAGCCAGTATAAGCGAAAGCAAGGCGGTTGAAGTCCAGAAGGCAGTCCAGTCCCATCGGTTGGGGTATAGTTTGGAAATAGCTGCGAACCCTCCTATTTGTTTGTAACCCTTGAGGCGCGGACTGAAAATGATACGGAATTGTTTGATATAATCGCTAAGTATCTGGAACGATTTGACGATGCCAGCGGGAATGGCTGTAAAGAGGTTATATTCGGTGCGTTTTACCTCCAGATAATCTTCGGGTGAGCGCGCCCCGAGTTTCAGGATACCTTCTTCGGGCATCTCGGCAGGCAGGGTTACCCGGTGGGTGATTGTGTCGTTCCCGCGCAGCAAACCCACCGTCACTTCGCTGCCGAGAAAGCGCAGCAGGGTCATGGTAATTTCCGGGAAATATTCAATTTTTTCATTATTTATGAAAATCAGTTTGTCGCCATTTTGTGCTATGCCTTGCAGCGGCGAGCCGGGCAAAACGGTGTCGATATCGTTGGGAATGGCTAAGCGTGTAAACATGATTTTCCCTTCGCTTTGCAGGATAGCTTCGTACACGTGCTCGGGTATCGGGATGTCTATTTTCTTACCGGCACGCTCAATGTGCAGCACACGGGCATCGTCCAGGAGTAGGTCTTTTACTACGGGCACTAGAGCATCGCGAAATGTTTTGTTGTCGTACCCGATGAGTTTGTCACCGCTTTGCAGCCCGATGCTTTTGGCGAGCGAATCCATGGCAAACCCGTAACGGGCGTTTTCGATGGGGATGTACCGCTCCCCGTTAGCCCACAGCAACATGCTGAAAATGAAAAATCCCAGCAGCAAGTTAACCACAATACCCCCCAGCACGATAATCAGTTTTTGCCATGCCGGTTTGCTGCGAAATTCCCAGGGCTGCGGCGGTGAGTTTTTGTAACTTTCGTCCTGGCTTTCATCCAACATGCCGGCAATTTTTACATAGCCGCCAAACGGAAACCACCCCAAGCCGTACTCTGTGTCGCCTATTTTTTTGCGGAGGATAGAAAAGTTTAAAATGTTAGGGAAGGGAAAAAGAAAATCAAAGAACAGGTAGAAGCGCTCTACACGGGTTTTAAAAATTCTGGCGGCTAAAAAATGCCCCAGTTCATGTAAAGTAATCAGGACCGATAAACCCAGAAACAAGTACAGTATGCGTATCATCTATTAAATTCAGCGGCAAACGTACAGGAAATAGCGGGGTTTCAAAACACCTTAGCCGGAATTGATATTCAGTGAGAGCAAGTAAGGAGGGAACGGCACGTGAAATTTTTTATTTCAACCACGGTGCGTCTATGCGTACTACTTTCCACTGGTTATCATCTGGCATTTTAAACATTCTGAACTTCATCATCATTTTTCTACGTACAGTGCGTTTTCCGTTTTCCCGCTTAGCCATGTGCAGAAAAGTTACATGCACATCAGCCATGCCCGTATCGTTGTCATAATCAGTAATATCCATATTCAAGGTGGCTACAAAGGACAATTTCCACTGCGCTTTGAAGCGTTTGATACGGTCCAAGATAACACCTGATGTGACTTGCTTGCCGGTGTGGTCTGTGACAAGTTCGCTGAAATTTAACTCAGATACATCAAAAGAATTTTCTACCATGGCAAATACAAGATTGTAAACGAATTCTCTAATCTCGTAATTTTCGCCAGGGTAATAGTCATCATAAACAATGTAGGTGACCCAGCCGCGCATAGGGAGTACCTCCACCTCCATGTCCATCATTTCTTCGGTGATAAAACGATACTTTTCCCGCTCGGATATGGGGTAGTTTACCATCAGGTCAACTTTGTTTTTGCGGAGTGCGGTTAAAAGTTTTTTGAGTTCTTTTCGCAGGGCTTTGTCGCTTAACTCTTGAGCCGGGATGATTTGGGGTTTACCGATGAGGTCGTATATCTTGCACGGGCTGGAGTTTTGCAGGTACTTTTGAAACTTCATGAGATTTTTCAGAACCTGGTTTTCAAGGTCCGGCGGAATTTCATCTCCGGCAGAAACGATGTTGCTGCCAAACTCAGCCAACATTTTAAGTTTGAGGAGCTCGTTCTCTGCCTGAATGTCCTCAGAGGATTTAGTGTTTTTTTTGCGCCCTGCCATGAGTGCAATTATCGTAAAAATACTTTGACACTTGCCAAACCAAGCAAGGGTTACAGCAAAAGCCCCTTTCCGGTTTCTGAATTATCGGCTGATGAATTTCGAGAAACATACTACAAATCGGATGCGCAGGGTCAATTACATTATCAGATAAAATTACAATTTTATGACACAAATACGGTTTATCCGGTGAAGGAAGGTGGCTCTTTTTACAATGTAATTACGAATTTTGTAGCCGAAGATGAGTTTGCTGAAAAGAATACTAAAAGCAGATCCGCTCGATATATTTCATGTGGTATTTGCTTACATTATCATATTTGCTATCTGGTGGGCGTATCTTTTATACAACAAGAATGAAAAAGTTTTTCATGAAACAGTAGAGTTACAAAAAATTGCTTATTCGGCTACTCATCCGGGCGATGATTTTAAACAAAGCAAACAGTATCAAGCTGTTTACAACAAATATCTACGGCAAAAGCTCATGATATTTCTGGAGGGCTCTGTGTTCATAGCGCTGGTATTTGTGGGGTTATTGCGCGTACGCAAAGTTTTTAAACGCGAGATGGAGCTGGCACAACAGCAAAAGAATTTTTTGCTGAGTATTACCCACGAGTTAAAATCGCCTATATCTACTATTAAACTCACTTTGCAATCCCTGGGCAGGCGTAAGTTAGAAGAAGAGCAGCGCATCCGAATGATTGATGCCAGCATGAGTGATTTAGAGCGGCTTCATAACCTTGTGGACAATATCCTATTTGCCGCCAAAATGGAGCAGGGGCAACACGGTTTCTCGCGCGAGAAAATTGACATGGCGCGTATTGCAAGTGAAGTTTGCACGCGGTTTGCCAACAACAAAAAAAGTATTACCATCCATACGCAAATACCCTCTTCGTTGACCGCCAACGGGGATGTGCTTGGGTTCACATCGTTAGTGACAAATCTGGTGGAGAACGCTATTAAGTATTCACCTGAAAGTACCACGGTAACCGTAGCGCTGGTAAAAACCGAAAGCGAGGTATTGCTACGGGTGTGTGATGAGGGTATAGGGATACCTGACAACGAGAAACAAAAAATATTTGAAAAGTTTTACAGGGTGGGCAATGAAAATACCCGCACAACCAAAGGTACGGGGCTGGGACTTTACATTGTAAAGAAATATGTAGAGATATTCAATGGCAGAATACAGGTATATGACCGCAATCCTCGCGGGGTTTGTTTTGAAATTACTTTACCGGTTGAGTGAAGCGCGATAAGCAGGTTGAAGTTTTTTCAAAAAAATATTTTGGATTTATCAGTTACTGATAGTGAGAGTTTTGAGTGTATTTCGGGGCGCGCGCCCCGAAACATTCACTTATCATATTATATTTATTCATTATACAAATTATCGCTGTAACACCAGCAAAGCTGTGCTTCTCCACACAAAACAAGGGCTGCCGGAGCGCATGCCCGGGTGAGGGATGCGAAGGGCGCGAGCGCAGCGAAGCGGTGCGTAACGAAGTGGAGCACGGGAGCGAAGCGTACCCCGTAGCAAGCCCGACCCCGCTGATGCGCTAACTCTACAAAGCGCAGCAGCGGGGGCACCCCCAATAAATAAGAACAAAACATTTAATACAAGCAGGCATAAACTCTTTATGGATTTTGACAAAATGATTACATTTTTTATTGCGCGCTTGCAGGTTGTTTTACTAATATTGTTACAAAAATTACGTTAGTATGTCTGTTGCTACGCAAGCTGCCAAACGGGTGTTACTGGCGGAGGATGAGGAAAATCTGCGCCACGTTATCCGCATGAATCTGGAGATGGAGGGGTATGAAGTGGATGAGGCGGAGAATGGTATTAAAACATTGAAGCTCGCAAAGAACGGGCGTTACAACTTGATTATTCTGGATGTGATGATGCCCGAGATGGACGGGTTTACGGTTTGCCAAAACATACGACTTGAGGATACTCACACGCCTATTTTGTTTTTGACGGCAAAGGATACAAGCCAGGATATAGTAGAGGGGCTTAAGAACGGGGCGGATGATTACATTACGAAACCTTTTAATCTGGAGGAATTTCTGCTACGTGTGAAGGTGCTGGTGAAGCATAGTGTGCGCGGCAATCTGGCAGAGGAGAGAGCCATGGGCATTTACCGTTTTGGAGAGTGTGAAATTGATTTCAATAACCTTAAAGCCACCGGTGTGGGAGGTAAAAAGATTGATCTTACGAAGCGTGAAGTGGAATTACTTAAGCTACTGGTGGAAAAGCGCGGGCTGGCGGTATCGCGCAAACAGATACTGGAGGTGGTGTGGGGTTATGATGTGTTTCCTACCACACGCACGATTGATAATTTCATCAATTCATTTCGCAAGTATTTTGAAAAAGACCCGTCTAATCCCCGGCACTTTCACTCGGTGCGGGGCATAGGGTACAAGTTTACCGAACAGGAAGAGTGATTACATTTTCCACACATCGCCCCACAGGCGCTGCCCTCCGTCAACGTAGATGGTTTCACCGGTGATATAATCTGCCAGATGGCTTGCCAGAAACAGTGCAAGGTAGGCAACCTCATCGGGAGTGCCGAGGCGTTTGGCAGGTATAGTTTCCTCTATACCACGGAGTAATTCGGGCGGGTATTGTTCCAAACCTGTGCTGCGTATGATGCCCGGCGCTATTGCATTTACCTGAATGTGATACTTACTCCACTCAACTGCCAATGATTTGGTAAGATTATCTACACCAGCCCTTGCAGCGCCGGTATGTGCCATGCCCGGAAAACCGCGATATATATTAGCGATGATGTTAATCACTTTACCTCCGCGCTGCGGGATGAAGAAATGTTTGGCAGCTGTTTGCGTTACGTAAAACGTACCGTTGAGGTTGTTGTTGATTACAACATTCCAGCCCTTGATGCTGATATCTTCGGCAGGTGAAGGAAATTGCCCGCCTGCGTTGTTAACCAATATGTGAAGATTTTTTTCGGTTTCGGAGATGCTTTGCATGAGCCGCTCTACCTGTTCGGGTTCGCGCGTATCGCATACATGATAACGCACCTCGCCATACGCTGAGAGTTTTGCAGCGGCAGCGCTGAGCCGCTCCTGTTTACGCGAAGCGATGATGACTTTTGCACCCTGAGTGAGCATTTGTTTGGCAATGGCAAATCCAATGCCGCTGCCACCACCGGTGACGAGCGCAATCTTGCCGGATAGAACTTTATCAAACATGATTATCTGCTAAAAATTTTTTAGAAAACATGTGCTTCAACGGGTTAGTTGCAATGGTAATTAATATTCCATTACTAATGATTTTTTTGTTTTAAATTATTAAGGCATTATTGCCCGCAAAACAAACATTGTTAAAACTATTTTCGTGAATTGAGTTCAGAGCAAAATCGGGCAAAGAGTTTTATTTTTGATTAAAAAGAAATTCAAAATTTAAAATAGACCCAACATGAATGTAAACAGCAAAGACACAAGCTTAACGAAAATCGGAGTATTTTACGATGGTAATTACTTTATCCATGTAAGCAATTACTACGCCTATCAACACGAGCGTAAAAGCCGCATCAGCATCGGAGGTTTACACGATTTTATCCGCTACCAGGTAGCAGAGTTTGAAGGCACAGAGGAGCGGTTGTGCCAGATTGTGGACGCGCACTATTTCCGCGGGCGGCTAAGCGCCACCGAAGCGCTCAACAAGGGTAACACCTTGTATTACGACCGGGTGTTTGATGACATCCTCAGTTCAGAGGGAGTTACAACCCATTATTTACCCATACGTACCAAACCCACCGGTGAGCGGCAGGAAAAAGGCATAGACGTTTGGCTGGCGCTGGAGGCATTTGAACTTGCATTTTACAAACGGTTTAACGTATTGGTGCTGATTGCCTCTGATGGCGACTATGTGCCGCTCATCCGCAAGCTGAACAGTTTAGGCACCCGCGTAATGGTGCTGAGTTGGGATTTTGAGTACACCGATGAGAACGGCAACACGCGCGGCACGCGCACTTCGCAGGAATTGCTGGAAGAGGTTACGTATCCTGTTTCGATGCACGAGATAATTGAAAACCGCATTAAGAAAAACGAACCTATCATCAACAACCTTTTTGTACAAAAAAGCGCGCCGGGTACGTTTGTAAAGCGAACCACCGGGTTTGCAAATGAAAAACCGCTTACAACGTCCAGAGCATCGGGTGCGCCTAAAAAAGAAAGCTACGTTAAAGCTATCAAAAACGGATACGGGTTCATACACGGTGATGTGCGGGATGTGTTTTTCTATCACTCAGATCTGATGGAATACGACTTTAACGAACTGCGCGTAGGCGACAAGGTTCTTTATATAGAGGAAGAACTGTCAGACGGGCGAAAAATTGCCAAAGAGATAGAAATTATACAGAGCAACTACCAACCTGCTTACTGACATCGCTAATATCTATGCTTTACAACATTACATGAGTTATGTTGTTACTCTTGTTTGTGACAAATCATTTACATTAACTTTGCGGAAAATTTGTGCATCATGACCGTACGTATTACGTTATTTACTTTGTTGATTTCATTTGTTACCTTATGGGCATGTAATCAAAAAGGCGAGCAAAAAGCACAGGAGGAGCCCTCTAAAGTAGTAACTGCATTAGATAAAGAAATTTTAGAGAATGCTCAGGTGCATTTTAAACCCTTGCCCCTACGGGCAGACAATGATCAGAACCCGATTACGGAGCCAAAAGTTGCCCTGGGTAAAATGCTTTACTTTGATACCCGCCTGAGTAAAACAGGCAACAACAGTTGCAACTCCTGCCACAATCTGGCAACATTTGGCGTTGATAATTCGCCTACGTCAAAAGGCGATGCGGGTAAATTTGGCGACCGCAATTCACCCACTGTACTAAATGCAGCCCTTCACTCCATGCAATTTTGGGACGGAAGGGCACAGGATGTGGAAGAACAAGCCGGTATGCCTATCCTCAATCCGGTTGAGATGGCGATACCCAGCAAAGAGTTTTTAGTAAAACGATTGAGTGAAATAAAGGAATATCAGGAAATGTTTAAGGCGGCATTTCCGGACGAAAAACAACCTCTTACATATCTCAATATACAAAAAGCGATCGCTGCTTTTGAGCGCACACTCATCACACCCTCGCGTTTTGATAAATTTCTGGAGGGTGATGTTTTTGCTCTGAATGATGACGAGCGAGACGGGTTGAAATTATTCATGGATCTCGGCTGCATTCAATGCCACAATGGCGCTACGCTTGGCGGCACCAGCTTACAAAAATTTGGTGTATATGCTGATTACCGCACTTATACCAAAAGCACTAAAAACGATGAGGGCCGTAAGGCAGTTACCAAAAAAGATGCAGACAAAGACATGTTCAAAACTCCCTCATTGCGTAACGTAGCCAAAACCGGTCCGTATTTTCACGATGGTAGTGTGGCTGACCTTGGCGAAGCCGTAAAAATCATGGCCAAAATACAATTGAACAAAGAATTGAAAGATGATGAGGTAAAAAAGATCCTCGCCTTCCTCAACTCGCTCACTGCCGATGTGCCAGATGCTGTGAAACAGCCACCCGCTGCTTTGGTGCAACAATAGAACTATACCATATTATACATGCACGCCCCATAGTTGCTGATGCGCTCCGGGTTTCTCATTGCATAAGCGTTACAAACTCCGGAGTGTACCTCTAAATAATTTTGAAATTGTATTGCTCACTCTTTGCAACTTGCCGTAAACCGCCTATTAAAAAAAACTATCTTTGCCGACCGTTTCGTAACGTTACATATACTATCGCATGGGTTTATTAGATAAAATTTTTACTTCCCTGTTTGGCACAAGGCACGAGCGAGAGTTGAAAACCATTCAACCCATCGTATTGCGCATCAATGAGGAGTACGAGAAACTCAAATCGCTCAGCAACGACCAGCTCCGCCATAAGACCGTAGAATTTCGCGACCGCATACGCCGGCACCTTGCCGATATCGATGCCCGCATTGAGGAATTGCGAATTGCTGCCGAGCAAGAAGAAGATATTGCCCAAAAAGATGCCGCTTACAAACAAATAGATGAACTGCAAAAAGAGCGCGATAAGCACATTGAAGAAATCTTAAATGAACTTTTGCCCGAAGCATTTGCAGTTGTTAAAGAAACTGCTTACCGTTTCACACATCATGCTCCTGTGGTAGCCACTGCTACCGAACTAGACCGCGAACTTGCCGTTAAACATCCGCACATCCGCATTGAAGGCGATAAAGTACACTATGCCAACCAATGGGTAGCTGCCGGCAACACGATTACCTGGAACATGGTACATTACGATGTGCAATTGATAGGCGGCATTGTTTTACACCAAGGCAAAATTGCCGAGATGGCTACCGGTGAAGGTAAAACCCTTGTAGCTACTCTGCCCGCATACCTCAATGCCCTTGCCGGCGAGGGTGTACACATTGTAACAGTAAACGACTACTTGGCCCGACGTGACTGTGAGTGGAACGGTCCCATCTTCAACTTTCTGGGGTTGCGGGTAGATTGTATTGACCGATACCAACCCCATTCACCCGAGCGCAAGCGTGCTTACATGGCCGATATCACCTACGGCACCAACAACGAATTTGGTTTTGACTACCTGCGCGATAACATGGTACTGCGCCCAGAAGAAATGGTACAACGCAAACACCACTACGCGATGGTTGACGAAGTGGACTCTGTACTTATTGATGATGCCCGAACCCCACTCATCATTTCGGGACAGGTGGACACCGGTGATGAAGTTCAGTTTCAAGAACTTAAGCCGCGCGTTGTGAAGCTGGTGGAAGCCCAAAAACGCGTAGTTGCGCAATACCTGGCCGATGCCAAACGGCTTATCAAAGAAGGAAACACTGGCGATAAAGAGGGCGAAGGCGGTTACGCATTGTATGCAGCACACCGCGGCTTGCCCAAAAACTCTGCACTAATAAAATTTTTAAGTGAGCCGGGCGTAAAACAAATTCTGCAAAGCGCTGAAAATGCTTTCATAGCCGAGCAGCAGAAACGCATGCCTGAAGTGGATAAAAACCTCTACTTCAGCATTGATGAGAAAAACAACACGGTAGAACTTACCGACAAAGGCATAGAACTTATTACCCTAAGTGGCGAAGACCCTAACTTTTTTGTGATTCCCGATATGGGCACAGCCATTGCCGAAATTGAGAATTCACCCATCAGCCCCGAGGAAAAGTTAGCGCGCAAAGATGCCCTGATGCGTGAATTCAGCGAGAAAAGTGAGCGCATTCATACAGTAAACCAACTGCTGAAAGCATACACCCTGTTTGAAAAAGACGTGGATTATGTTGTTATGGACGGCAAGGTGAAAATTGTGGACGAAAACACGGGCCGTATTCTGGAGGGCAGACGCTACAGCGATGGTTTGCACCAGGCCATAGAAGCTAAAGAAAACGTAAAAGTAGAAGCAGCTTCGCAAACACTTGCCACCATTACGTTGCAAAACTACTTCCGCATGTACCACAAACTATGCGGCATGACGGGTACTGCCGAAACCGAGGCGCAGGAGTTTTGGGACATTTACAAGCTGGAGGTTTCGTGCATACCTACCAACCGCCCTGTGATACGGGAAGATAAAGAGGACCTCATCTACAAGACCCGTAAAGAGAAATACAACGCTATCATTGAAGAAATTGTGAAACTCACCTCGCAGGGGCGCCCGGTGCTGGTGGGCACCACCTCGGTAGAAGTATCAGAGTTGCTCTCGCGAATGCTCACCATGCGCAGAATCAAGCACAATGTGCTGAATGCCAAACAACATCAGCGCGAAGCTGAAATTATAGCTGATGCCGGTAAGCCCTCCACCGTTACCATAGCCACCAATATGGCGGGCAGGGGGACCGACATAAAAATTACTGAAGAGGTGAGAAAAGCCGGAGGACTGGCTATTATCGGTTCTGAGCGCCACGACTCGCGCCGGGTGGACCGCCAGCTCAGAGGCCGCGCCGGACGTCAGGGCGACCCCGGCTCATCGCAATTCTTCGTTTCGCTCGAAGACGACCTCATGCGCCTGTTTGGCAGCGACCGCGTTGCCAAAATCATGGACAGAATGGGGCACAAAGAAGGCGAAGTGATGCAGAGCCGCCTGCTCACCCGAAGCATAGAACGCGCTCAAAAGAAAGTAGAAGAAAACAACTTTGGCATCCGTAAACGCCTTTTGGAATATGATGACGTGATGAACCGCCAGCGAGAGGTGATTTACACGCGCAGGCGACATGCCCTCTTTGGCGAACGCCTTCAGGTTGACATCAGTAACAGCTTCTATGACCTTTGCGAGGAACTCATCACCGCCGCACAACAATCAGGTGACCCGGGTACCTTCCGCCTGGACCTCATCCGTTATTTCGGTATGGACAGTGCCATCACCGATGAGGAACTCAAACGCAACAATGTGCGTGATCTTACGGAAAAGCTCTACCACGAGGTAATGGAGCACTATAAACGCAAGCAAGAGTACATCCGTCAAAATATCCTGCAAACCTTCAGACACATACAGGCATCGCGCCCGGATGTAATGTATGTGTTAATTGACCTGAATGACAACCGCAAAGTGGTACGTGTTATCGCCAACTTGCCCGAAACTCTTGAGAAAGATGGCAAAAACCTCAAAACACTTATCGAAAAAAATGTGACTCTCGCCCTTATTGACGAGGCTTGGAAGCACCACCTGCGCGCCATGGACGACCTTAAACACGAGGTACAACTAGCCAGCTACGAGCAGAAAGATCCGCTTGTGATCTATAAAAAGGAGGCATTTAATCTCTTCTCTGCCATGATTAGTAATGTTAATCGTGACATTGCCTCCTTCCTTCTTAAAGGCCAACTTCCTGTAGTTGAACAGCAAACAACTTCACACCACGCTCCCGCTACAGACAGAAGTTTTGCCCGCAAAATACAAGAGTCCCGCAGAGACGTGTTTCAGGAAGAGAACACTACAACCAACCAACAACACATAACGCCTGAAAAACGACCCGAGCCGGTACGCGTCGGACCTAAAGTGGGCAGAAATGACCCATGCCCCTGCGGCAGTGGCAAAAAATACAAACATTGCCACGGAAATTCTGAAAACTAATCATTACGTAAACTGTGAATCCTTACCATCTCTGTGGAGGTTTGTCATTACCATCAATGCAGCTTTTCTGCAGTGTACACATACAAAGAGAATACATCAAATGCACCGGCACTGCATTTTCTGCCACTCACTAGTCCGAAAACCTCCATAAAAATCAATATTGACCTTTCTGGTTAGATTTGTAACAGATAATCAACCAGAACATTATCCATACCCTCACATAAAATATCTCCCAAGTTTATTCGTTTATTCATTCAACATTTTATTGCTGTGCGATTCACCATCACTGTCGTTTGTAGTTTGTTGCATTGTTTGCTGCTTGCACAAAAATTGTATTTTGACGTTGTATTATTTGGAAATAAAATCGGTACTACAGTAGTGGAGCGTATTGTGAAAAACGACAGTATGATCCAGTATAAGCTGAACAGCAGCAGCGAAGTAACTTTATTTTTAGCCAAAAAAACTTCTCAACTTACCTTTGACATTCTTTACAAGAACGGTAAACTTTTTTCATCTTACGTAAAAAATGTAAAGGACGGGGTAACTGAGATTGTAAATATTATATGGCGCGACACGAAATACATCATTGAACGCGGCGAGGAAAAACTACAACTGGCGCAGCCCTTAGATTTCACCGGCATTTTGCTTTACTTTACTGAACCGGTAAACCGTACCCGGGTATTCAGCGAGCGGCTTGGTGAGTTTGTACCAATTGTCAAAACGGGGACCGGCGAGTATGAGTGTAAAACAGCCAACGGTGTGCGAAATATCTATCGGTACAAAAACGGCAAACTTGTAGAGTTAGAAATGAATAAAGGCGCCAGTGTATTTTTACGTTTGGTGCAGTAAAACCATGCATGCAGTTCCCCTCAGATTTTATTGCGTTATTACAAAACATCCGAGGTATTGATGCCGGAGCTTTACTACAAGCCCTGCAAAAAGAGCCGCCGGTTTCGGTACGGATAAATCCCGCAAAACCACCAACTCATCTGCTGTTTCAAGAGCAGGTACCCTGGTGCCGTTTCGGGTATTATTTAGACACTCGCCCTGTTTTTACGTTAGACCCTTTCTTTCATGCAGGAACTTACTACGTACAGGAAGCATCCTCCATGTTTATAGAACAGTGGTGGAAGCATATCGTACCTCAAAATTATCCTTTGCGGGTGTTGGATATGTGTGCAGCTCCCGGCGGTAAGAGCACCCACCTGCTCTCTCTCATGCCTAAAAGCAGTGTGTTGATTTGTAACGAACCGATTAACGACCGCCATCCTGCCTTGCATCACAACATTGCCAAATGGGGGCACAGTCAGGTGATTATCACGCAAAATAACCCCGAAGATTTTGAAACGTTAGAAGCGTACTTTGATGTAATACTGGTGGATGCGCCCTGCAGTGGTGAGGGGATGTTTCGTAAGGATTCTGATGCCGTTGCACATTGGTCAACTGAAAACGTGCGGTATTGTGCCAAGAGACAAACACGCATTTTGCATAGCGCTGTTAAAGCGCTAAAACCCGGCGGTGTTTTGATTTATGCCACTTGTACTTTTAACGAAACAGAAAACGAGGCACATGCCGAGGCGCTCTACAATATGGGACTACAAGCACAAAATCTAACCTGTGTACAAGATGGTATCGTAAGTTCCACCACCGGGTATCGTTTTTATCCGCACTTAATAAGAGGGGAAGGTTTTTACACCGCCTGTTTTATTAAAGAAGGAAAATGGCTGCCTACAGAGTTAAATGATAACAACACATCACCTTCACATCCGATTATGGAACAGTACCTATCCGAGCCACATACTTTTTCACATCACACGCAACTCAACAGGCACTATGCAATGCCCTTTAGCGTACGCTCAGTATTCAATTCAATAAAAAATGTCTTACGAGTACGACTTGCCGGCATACCGCTGGGCGAATACAAAGGCAACACATTCATCCCTGCTGCTCAACTGGCGTTCAGTATCCACTTGCGCAGTGATGTACCCGGGATAGATGTTACAAGTGAGGAAGCCCTCAAATTCCTTAGAGGAGAAACTTTTCCGATACAATCTGAAATAAAGGGCTGGCATCTGGTACGATACAACGGACTTGCTCTAGGGTGGGCAAAATTAATCAACGGGCGATTTAATAACTATTACCCCAAGCCCTGGCGGATCAGAATGCGATGATTGAAAATTTTATATCATTAATCAATAAATCAATCCCGATTTTTGTACCTGATAACAGCGCCTATTATACATTTGGATATACAAAATTGCTTCCTATAATATGTTGTGCAGCCGTAATATGCATATAATATTTTTATCAATTAAATATTACAGGTCTGCTAATGATTTTTACACAGAACACGTCTGCCATTAAATCCTGCATCTTATATTCACAGAAAAAGAGGCAAATGTTTTGACAATAAATAATTTTATATATTGCCCTTGCGTTTCATATCCTTGTAAACCAAATTTCTGAATATGCGATTTAAAATTCTACTCGCTGCTGCCGGTATCTTTATTTCAACATTGGTGGCGGCACAAGACAAAATTCGCATCAGCGGTAATGTACAGGACGAAAAAAAGCAGCCCTTTGAGGGCGTAGCGGTAATGGTAAAAGGCACTAACATTGGTACGGTTACCGATGCATCAGGCAATTACACGCTGGAGGTACCTAAAGACGCCAAAACACTGGTATTCAGTTACACGGGTTATGCGAGCAAGGAATTTCCCATCAATCCGAATCAGGGAAATTACGTTTTGAATGTTGACTTTGAGGAGTCGGGTGTGGGGCTCAATCAGGTGATTGTATCTGCTTCGCGCAAACGTGAGAAATTGTTAGACGCCCCGGCATCGGTATCGGTGCTCGGCACAGAACGCATAGAACGAAATGTTGTTACAACACCCGTAGAGCAACTCAAAACTACACCTGGTGTTGACTTGATGCGTACAGGCCTGATAAGCAGTAATGTGGTGATTCGCGGTTTCAACAATATTTTTTCCGGTTCAGTTTTCAATGTGGTGGATAACCGGATAGGTTCTGTGCCCTCGTTACGCGTAAATGCATACCAACTTGTTCCCCTAAGCAATCTGGATTACGAGAAAATCGAGGTAGTGCGCGGACCGGCATCAGCGCTTTACGGGCCCAACGCTTCCAGTGGCGTGATTCACATCATGACAAAATCACCTCTCGAACAAAAGAAGAAATTTGAAACGTCTGTAGCCATGACTACAGGTTTTACCGTGTTGGACAAATCCGTACAACAACTCAATATCGGCCAACATGGTGACCAAACATTCACCGGTAATCCCAATCCCGATAACATTATAGGACAAACGAAAAGGAAAATATTTTCGGGTAATATCATCAATCCCGAGTTACGTCACAGCGGTAGATTATTTGATGGTAAGTTCGGATATAAAGTTTCGGGCAGTTATTTTCAGGCGCTGGACTATCCTAACTACGACCCCCGCGAACCGTTCGATGGCGATAGTTTACTGTTTGGTTCAGTCATCAACGGACAGATTTTCAGGCCCGACACCCTGGGATATGAAACCGATGCCAACGGTAATATCATTGATTCTACGCTGCGCCTGAACATAAAACGTTTTCAAAAAGATTTCCGCATTCGCAAATACACTGCCGATGCGCGCATTGACATTCGTCCCATCAATGATATAACCATTATCGTTAACGGCGGTTTAGCCGGTTCGCGAAACATTGAGTTAACGGGCTTGGGTGCGGCTGCTGCCGGAGGACCTACCGGGGCATGGATTTACTGGTATTTCCAAACGCGATTTATGTGGAAAAATCTTTTTATTCAATACTTCCTCAACAGTAGCGATGCCGGAAATACATTCCTTATTCCGCAGTTGAGTCAATCGGCACGTAACGACTACCACGCTGTCTCTCCGCCGCGCCCGTACAAAGTGCAGCGCCTCGTTGACCAATCCAAGCTGCATGTAATTCAAGCACAACACTCCATAAATCCTCTAGAGAAGCTAAATCTCATATATGGCTTTGACGTATTTATGACCCGACCCGACACCAAAGGAACCATCAACGGGCGATTTGAAACCCGCGATAATCTTACACAAATCGGTGGTTATTTTCAGGCAGAGTACGAGCCGCTTAAATGGTTGAAAGCCGTAAGCGCATTTCGAATTGATTATAACAACATCATTGGCCCGAAAGGTACTGCCTTCAGCCCCAGAGGCGCTCTGGTGTTCAAGCCAGCGCAGGGTCATAACATTCGCATCACATTTAACCGTGCTTTCGATTCTCCCACCACCCTTAATCAGTTTTTAGACCTCTCAAACGGATTAATACCCAATGGCATTAACGTGCGCGGCATCGGTAATCCGTATGGATGGCGATACAACTTTGCCACTGACGCGAATGGCAACCGAATTGTTCAATTCAAAACAGCCCCCTGGGGAGGAACACAGGGGCAATGGGTAACTTTTGGCGATAAGAGCATCAACGTGGCCATGTTCGACTCGCTCAAAAATTACCTCATTAGCAATTTTGCCAAAGCCACCGGAAATATTTTTATTGCTACCAGCTTAGTAAACGCTATTCTGGATGGTATTGCCGGACCCGGCGGTACAGTGGCTAATGCCGAGCAGATTTCTATTGACTATGCAAACTTTGCTCAAACCAAAGACCTTGCCTCCAGCATTCAAGACGTAAAAAGATTTGAAGACCTCAAAAAAATCAACAACAGTAATACACAAACCCTGGAGTTAGGTTACAAAGGATTCCTCTTCAATAAATTATCGCTGCAAACCGATATTTACTGGACCCGCATCAGCAATTACGTAAGTCCTTTGCGCTCTGCCTCAGGTGCAGTTGTACTGGATGCCAAAAGCTATCTGGGGGGTTACGATTACGCCAATAATCGTATTGACACAAACGGAGTGCTTTACCAAAATCTTTATGTAAAGAATGGTGACATGAATAGTTTGCTTGTAGGGGTGCTGGACGGAGTACCTGCACTGCAAAACCCCAGCATTGTCCCCTCCATACAGGGCAGCGTGTGGGATGAGTTGGTGGTAATGACGTATCAGTTTCCGTTGGGAACCATCACCCCTGATGACTCTTCATTAATTAATTCTGACTACATCCTTACATTTAAAAACCTGGGTCGGCTGGATGTGTTTGGTCTTGATTTTGGATTTCAGTACAACGCGATTGAAGACAACCGCCAACTCCTGCAGGCAGGCGGCTCACTTTCGTGGGTCAATAAAGACCAACTCACTCTTTCATCGGGCGAAAGAGTACCGCTAAACGCCCCCAAACTGAAATCATCGGTGATGCTAGATTACACCATGAAAAACATAGGATTGAGCGTAGGCACCACTTTCCGCTACCAGATGGGTTTTGAGGCTGCCTCTGCTGTTTACTCCGGTTTTGTAAAACCTGCTTACCTTCTGGATGCGCGCATCAGCTACCGTCCTAAGTTTTATGAAGGATTGCTGCTATCTGTCAACATAAACAACGTTACCAATTACATGTGGCGCAGCTTTCCAGGCACACCGCTCATGGGCACACAGCTCTTTGCACGGGCACAGGTGAGTTTTTAATGAAAGTATCAGAGATTTCACACTCACCCTGTCTCATACGGGTTGCGGTTTAACATGCTGGTAAATTGTGTTTATCCAAACAGGCACATAAACATCCTTTAAAAATACTCGGCAATACCGGTATTAGATTTCACATCACTACAAGGCAATTAATTTCCTGATTTAATTATTATGGGGTGCCCCCGCTGCTGCGCTCCGCAGGGCTACGCGCCGCAGCGGGGTCGGGCTTGCTACGGGGTACGCTTTCGCTCCCGTGCTTCACTGCGTTACGCACCGCTCCCGTTGGTCGCGCCCTTCGCA
>JANWXI010000053.1 GCA_025057415.1 Chitinophagales bacterium | reverse complement strand
TTATGTAAAACAAGGTAAAGCATCAGCATTTTCAAACCGCAAAGGGAAAAAACAGACGAACACTAATCCTTACAAAAAATTATTCAAACAAGGTGCAACCATTGTTCCGAGAACATTTTATTTTGTTGATCTTAATCAGGAAACACCTCCGGATTTCAAAGACAGAGTTATAAATATTAAAACCCCAAAACATATTTTAGGCGAAGCAAAAAAACCCTGGAACACAGCTTTTAAGGGACAAATTGAAAGTAACTATCTTTTTTTAACTGCACTCTCTAAAAGCATTTTGCCATTTGCACTCTATAAACCCAGCTATATTGTTTTACCTATAAAAATTGAAGTAAACAAAAAGCAAAAAGAAATAAAATTACTTTCATACAGAGATATAAGAAGAGAGGGAGACCTTTATGCCTCAAGGTGGTTTCACGATAAAGAAAATATCTGGAATATTTTAAAAACGGAGAAAAACAAAAATATCACAAGCGAAAACTATCTTAACTGGCAGAATAAATTGACTGATCAGAATTTAAATTCAAAATTTATAGTATTATACAATGCATCCGCTAAAGACGCAAATGCTTTGGTTATAGAGAGAGAATCATTAGCTGCCAATAAAGAATATTTGGGTTTGGAGTTTATTGTTGAAAGCAAGGGGTATGCTTATTATACTAACGACTCAGGAGAAGCATTTTATCTTGCTGCAATTCTTAATTCATCAATACCTAACTTAATGATGAAAGATTTCCAAACCAAAGGACTATTCGGTGCAAGAGATGTTCATAAAAAAATTCTTGATGTTTATTTTCCAAAATTTGATAAGAAAGACATTGCGCATACTCGATTAGCAGAATTAAGCAAAGAAGCACACCATAAAGCAGAAAAATATCTCAAAGCTAACCCGCCACAGCAAGAACTTACTGCAATTCATTTGGGACGACTGAGAGTGGCCATAAAAAAACATCTTGCATCGGAACTGAGAGAGATAGATAAACTTTTTAAAAAAATTATTGCATAAACTTCTACTTGTGAAAAACATATTACACGCTAAGCGATTATAATGAGTTGCCCCGGTAACGAAAAGAATCTTCCAAACGATGTTTAAAAATTTTAATCATATGAAAGTATTACTGCAATCCGACAATGGCAGAAGATGGTTCTCTGATAAAATCGTTACTTTTTCAAATCTATCCTTCGAAAAATCTTTTTCAAGATATTCACTCAACGAATATAAGGTATAATTTCAACTATTTTCGGTGTGCGGCCACACGAAAAATTATGACTAAAAGCCGTATCAACACAGACAACTAACACGATTCTGCACAACAACACGGAGTGGTAAAATCGTGTAAGAAAGTGGCGTGGATATCAAGGAGTGTATTATAAACGGAATGTTTGTTCCGGCTAAAAAGGAGCTCTGGAATTGACAAAACTATGCAGGGTAAAGGCACGAAGATTATGGGTATTACAAACAGCGATGGTTTTGCTGTCGCTATCTGCACATACGATGATCAAACAAATGAAATCAAATTCTTGACAGAAACAGTAAGTCACCGTTTCAGCGTAGTAAACCAAAACGACAGGTTGGCAACATGGCGTAAGAAAGCCACCCAATGGATAAGGAGATGAAGCGGGCGAAAATTGAACTCATTGCGCCTCATAAAAGCATCAGAAAGAAAAAGAAAACGCATTACGGCGGAACGCTCAGAACAAAAAGCGGTGAAGGGTTAAACTTACCCCCCAACTACCAGAGTATATCTTAATATTAAAAATTCCTCAAGCTCTATCAGGTTCTTCGGGCGTGGCGCAACTTCAACTTCATTTTTTCACATCCGTTTCTATATTTGCGCTCCTTTTATATAAAAAAAATTAGCAAAACGTTTTATGATGGAAAACTTCATTTACATATTACCGCTTTTTGGTGTAGTAGCGCTTATTTACATGGCATACTTAAGCGGCTGGGTGGCACGCCAGGATGCCGGTGATAGCAAAATGAACGGCATAGCTGCCAGTATAGCTGAGGGCGCTATGGCATTTTTGAAAGCTGAATACCGAATTTTAGCAGTATATGTTTTAATAGCCGGAATCGGCTTAGGCGTATTATCGCAGGTTGAAAAAGTAAAAGTTCACTCCCATATTCTTATTGTAGCATCTTTTGTAGTGGGCTGTGTGTTTTCGGCTCTTGCCGGTTTTATCGGCATGCGCATTGCCACCAAGGCAAACGTGCGCACTACTGAGGCGGCTAAAACTTCATTGGCCCGTGCGCTGAAGGTGTCGTTTAGCGGAGGTACGGTGATGGGGTTGGGGGTAGCAGGGCTGGCTGTACTGGGGCTAAGTTTTCTGTTTATGGTGTTCTACAAAATGTTTGTTGGAAGCGGTTACAACTACGATGAAATGACCCGCGCGCTGGAGGTGCTAACCGGTTTTTCGGTGGGCGCTGAGTCCATTGCATTATTTGCCCGCGTGGGCGGGGGCATTTATACTAAAGCTGCTGATGTTGGCGCAGACCTGGTAGGCAAGGTAGAAGCGGGTATTCCCGAAGATGACCCGCGCAACCCCGCCACTATTGCCGATAATGTTGGCGATAACGTAGGCGATGTAGCCGGCATGGGCGCTGACCTTTTTGGCTCCTATGTAGCGACCGTACTTGCCTCTATGGTATTGGGTAATTACTTGATAAAAGAGAACCCCGGGCTTATAGACAACTTTGGCGGTATAGGCGCAATATTACTGCCGGTAGCCATTGCCGGAGCGGGGATTGTTGCCTCCATCATCGGGAGTTGGCTCGTGAGCGTAAAAGATGACGGGCAGGTAAATACCGACAAAGTACAGAGCGCCTTAAACCTCGGCAACTGGAGTTCAATCGGCATAGCGCTTGTTGCTTCCTTCTTTTTAATTAACTCTATGCTGCCTGAAACCATTCAAATGAACCTCAGTGGTGAAATTAAAACAATAGCGCGCATACAAGTATTTTATGCAGTGGTGGTGGGTATGATAGTGGGTGCGGCTATTTCGTTTATCACGGAGTACTATACCGGTCTTGGCAAAAAGCCGGTATTTGCCATTGTACAAAAATCTGCCACAGGAGCCGCTACGAACATCATAGCCGGATTAGCCACCGGCATGCTCTCAACGGCATACCCGATATTGCTTTTCGCTGGCGCTATATGGGCTTCTTACTCGTTTGCAGGGTTTTACGGTGTAGGTATTGCGGCTGCAGCCATGATGGCCACAACCGCCATGCAATTAGCCATTGACGCTTTTGGCCCCATAGCCGATAATGCCGGCGGGATTGCCGAAATGAGCGAACTGCCCAAAGAAGTTCGCGAAAAGACCGATGTGCTTGACTCCGTTGGGAACACCACCGCTGCCATCGGAAAAGGTTTCGCCATTGCTTCTGCCGCCCTCACGGCGTTGGCGTTGTTTGCGGCGTATGTAAACATTACAGGTATTGAGGGCATCAATATTTTTGAAGCAAAAGTGTTGGCGGCGCTGTTTATAGGGGGTATGATACCGGTTGTATTTTCGGCACTCGCCATGAACAGTGTGGGAAAAGCTGCCATGGATATGGTTAATGAAGTGCGCAGGCAGTTTCGCGAAATACCCGGCATATTGGAGGGGACCGGTAAACCCGAGTATGGTCGCTGCGTTGAAATTTCAACAAAAGCCGCCCTGCGCGAGATGATTACCCCCGGGGTAATTACAATCCTCACCCCTATTGCCGTGGGCCTTATCATGGGCGCAGAAGCGCTGGGAGCATACATGGCGGGTGTTACCGTGAGCGGGGTGATGTGGGCTATTTTTCAAAACAACGCCGGGGGAGCGTGGGATAATGCCAAGAAGTCATTTGAGAAGGGTGTAGAAATAGAAGTGAATGGTAAAAAGGAGGTGTTTTACAAAAAATCAGACCCGCACAAGGCGGCAGTAGTGGGCGACACGGTAGGCGATCCGTTCAAAGACACCTCAGGGCCTTCTATGAATATCCTCATTAAACTATCGTCACTGGTTGGGCTTACAATCGCACCGCTGATTGCCGTTGACGAAAATGGGTTTGCAGGCATTTGGAATTTAATAAGGAGTATTTGGGGGTAACTTTCGTCTGTCCTTGGTCAGACGAAAATCAATCCCTAACTCCGCAAAATTCCCCTCACTACACCACAACGTTGTCTATCAATCGCACTCCGTCAAGCCGGGCTGCCACCAGTACCACCAGCTTCTCGTTTATGTGTTTTGGATGCGAAAGGGTTTTCGCGTTGCGCACTTCAAGGTACTCTACGATGAATCCTTTGGCTGCCAATCGCTTGGCGCTTTGCGATGTAAGTTGACCAATCACATTCAACCAATTGTCGTCCTTTAATGAATTTTTGTTATTATCGGTATTTTTTGTTGACAGTCGTTTCAGGACAATTTTTGTAGATCTTTTTTCTTTCAGCGAACGAATTTTATCTGCCAGGTTGCTCAACTCTTTATACAACCACTTTGCCTTTTTTCGGGCTGATTCGCTCAGGCGCGTGTTGCGCGAGCTCATAGCCAATCCATCAATTTCGCGCACGGTGGGCAACGATACCAATTTTACCCTCATGCCCAACCGCTTAATAAGTTGGCCAACAATGAGCTGTTGCTGGTAATCTTTGAGCCCCATAAAAAGATAATCCGGCTCTGTGATGCGGAGAAGACGCTCTACCACCTGTGCCATACCTTCAAAATGCCCGGGGCGAAACTCTCCCTCAAGTGTTTCTGACAAAAATCCAAACTTTTGGGGTTTTTTAATAGCTGTACCGTGCGGATAAATCTCCTTTACGGAAGGAAGGAACACTGCTTCGCAGCCCGAATGATGCAGTTTGGCAAGGTCTGAGTCGGTGGTGACCGGGTATTTTTTAAAATCCTCCGGGTCGTTGAATTGGGTGGGGTTAACAAAAATGCTGCAAACCGTAACCAAACCCCTGCGTTTGGCTGCCTTCAGTAAGGAAAGGTGTCCCTCATGCAATGCCCCCATAGTAGGGATAAAACCCACTTTTTTACCCGACTTTTTAACAGTGTTCAAATACTTTTTTATAGATCTGACGGTTTTGAAAAGCAGCATAATAAGATGATAAGTGTTAAGTATTTAGGAACAAACTTGGGAAATTTCGGATTTTTATTATTATTTTTGCATTTCAAAATTCAACCCTATCTGAAACAAGGTTACGTTTTTTTCACCTTTTCAAAACCCATTCAATAATATGGAAAAAAAGAAAGTTTTAATCATCACTCAGGAGATGGATCCTTATCTGGCAATTACCGGAGCCGCCAAAATCGCTAACGGAGTACCCAAACAAATGTTTGAAAGTGGCATGGAAATCCGCGTGCTCATGCCCAAGTTCGGTACTATCAATGAAAGGCGCCATCGTCTGCACGAAGTGGTGCGCTTATCAGGGATGAACATTATTATTCATGACGAAGATTATCCCCTGGTAATTAAAGTGGCATCGTTGCCAGGCGCCCGCCTCCAGGTATATTTCCTCGACAACGAAGATTTCTTTAAGCGTAAAATGGTTTTTCATGACGAGAACAACAATTTCTTTGAAGACAACAGCGACCGCATGATATTTTTCTGCAAAGGGGCTTTGGAAACCGTACGTAAGTTCGGCTGGCCTCCCGACATCATTCACTGTTTTGGATGGATGACCAGCTTAATACCGCTTTATCTTAAAACTACATACAAAGACGACCCCGTCTTTGCAAACGCTAAAGTAGTGTTCAATGTATTCGAAAACGAGTTTAAAGAAAAACTGAAAAGCGACTTCACTACCAAGCTGGCCATCAGTGATGATATTCAGAAAAAGCACATAGAGTTTTTCAAAAATGCTGACAACACCAGCTTGCTCATCGGTGGTGCAGAGTTTGCTGATGCCCTTGTAGTTGGCGACAAATTAGATACGAAAGTAAAATCTTACGTTAAGAAATTTAAAAACAAGGCAGTGCTCAAACTCTCTTCCGATGAAGAAGACCCTGTAATGCGCGTCAGCGAGTTTTATCGGAATATCTGGGCCAACTAATCGTTGGGTAACAATAACTATGCTTTATTGTGCCGTGAACTGTTGGCACCAGAACATAACCACAATTACCTGTAAATTTAAAGCACCGGCAATCGTCCTTTGCTGGTGCTTACTTTTTATGCCCGCATGCAAAGACCCGTTGATAGAAGACACAGGTTTGCTGGGCGAGGGTGACGAATTACTGCTCGATAAAGACACCCTTACGGCTCGTGCTTACTCATATTTTATGCCCGCTGTTAAGGCAAACGGTGTTGCAGTAGGCGCCTTGGGCAGCATAGAAGACCCCTCGTTTGGTAAAGTGTTTGCCTCATTTTATGCGCAATGCCGCATCTCTGCAGGGCGTATTCAATTCGGCAGCGGAGCCACGCTCGACTCGGTAGTGCTGCGACTGCGTTACAACGGACTCTACGGCAATAACTCTACGCCAATCGATATTTATGTGTATGAGCTAGACGAAAGCATGCAGGAGGGAACGACTTACCTAAGCAACCAGTCATTCAGTGTAAAGTTGCCCCCCATCGGCAGTGTACAGGGTTTTGTACCCAATACTACCGACAGCGCTTACGTATATGGTGTTAAAATTGCACCACACCTTCGCATCCCACTAAGCAGCGGGTTAGGAAACAAAATTTTGCATGCCGACACCTCTCAGTTAAAAGACAACAACAGTTTTTTGCAAATATTCAAAGGTTTTTACATTACCACTTCCTCACAAACAACAGGTAACGGAATAATGTACTTAGACCTTATTTCGTCCATATCAGGTATAACGCTTTATTACCACAATAGCGAAGCTGATTCGCTATTATTTTACTTGCCTGTTTCAGGTGTAACGGTAAATCATTTTGACAATGTTTATACAGGTTATCCGGTTAATACTTCTGTTATCAACCCGCAACCCAACGGAGAGCAGAAACTATACCTGCAGGGCGGAGCAGGGGTTTATGGCAAGGTCTTTTTCCCAGGTATTGACAGCTTGCCACGCAATATTCTAATCAATAAAGCTGAGTTGATACTCACCCAGTCGGTAAGCGATACTGTGTATCCAACTCCGCAGCAGTTATCGCTATTGCGTATTGATGATGCAGGAAATGAGCAGATTCTGGAAGACGATGGCTCTTCATCGTTCGGTGGCAAGCGCGAGGTTGTCACTGTTAACGGTGTAGCTTTGGCGCGCTACCGGTTTAATTTGCGCAGGTATTTTCAACGCCTTGTGCAGGGTGTGCATAAAAACAACGGTTTCATTGTAAAAACGCTTACTCCCCACACTAACACTGAGCGTGTAGCGATTGCCAATAACCCGGCCCTTTCCAATCAGCAAATTAATTTGTATATTACTTACACAAAAATGTAAACCATATGTGCGGCATCGTTGCATACATCGGACATCGGGATGCTTATCCGATACTCATGAAAGGCCTTAAACGCCTGGAGTACCGCGGATACGACAGTGCCGGTATCGCTCTCATCAACGGGGCGATGAATGTTTACAAAAAGAAGGGCAAAGTAGCAGACCTTGAGAGTGAGACCTCCGGGAAAGACGTTTCCGGGAAAATCGGCATAGGACATACGCGTTGGGCTACACACGGTGAGCCAAACGATGTAAACAGCCACCCGCATCTTTCGCAAAGCGGTAACCTAGCCATTATTCATAACGGGATTATTGAAAACTACGCTACCCTGAAAGAGGAGCTCTCCAAGCGCGGTCACGTGTTTAAAAGCGATACCGATACCGAGGTACTTGTCCATTTGATTGAAGATGTGCAGCAAAATACCGGTTGTGAACTGGAAGAGGCCGTACGGCTGGCGCTGCACGAAGTGGTGGGCGCTTATGCTATTGTTATTATTTCAAAGAACGATCCGGCAAAACTGATTGGCGCACGAAAGGGGTCTCCGCTGGTGGTTGGCATCGGCAATGGCGAATACTTTATGGCATCTGACGCCTCACCCATCATTGAATACACCAAAAACGTTACTTACCTCAACGACGGAGAAATTGTCTATATCAAAAACGAAGAAATGACCATCAAAACGATTGACAACGTCATCAAAACCCCCTACATCCAAACCTTAGAAATGAACCTGGAGGCGATTGAAAAAGGAGGGTATGAGCATTTCATGCTCAAGGAGATTCACGAGCAGCCCAAAAGTATTTACGACTCTTTGCGCGGCCGCTTTAACCCGCACACGGGTACTTTTGCCATGCGCAGTTTAAAAGAATACGAGGGAAAAATCAAAAACCTGAAACGCATCATCATTGTAGGTTGTGGCACCTCCTGGCATGCCGGGCTGGTAGGAGAGTACTTGTTTGAAGACATTGCCCGCATCCCTGTGGAGGTAGAATATGCTTCGGAGTTTCGCTACCGCAACCCGGTGGTAGGTGAAGAAGATCTGGTGATAGCTATATCGCAAAGCGGTGAAACTGCCGATACGCTAGCCGCCATTGAGCTGGCTAAAGAAAAGGGCGCTACTATTTTCGGCTTGTGCAACGTGGTGGGCTCGTCTATACCTAGGTTATCACATGCCGGCGCATACACTCACGCCGGACCCGAAATTGGAGTAGCCAGCACAAAGGCATTCACGGCCCAGGTGGCTGTACTCACTTTGTGGGCTTTTGGTTTTGCGGAATTACGCGGAAAAGCCACCAAGCAAGAACTGCGTACGGCTTTTGCTGAGCTGGAATCCATCCCCGCAAAGGTTGAAAAGACCTTGCAATGCGAGGAAAAAATCAAAGAACTTGCTGCATGGATAAAAGATGCTAACAATGTATTATACCTCGGGCGCGGATATGGTTTTCCGGTTGCGTTAGAGGGAGCGCTCAAACTTAAAGAAATATCCTACATCCACGCCGAGGGCTACCCTGCAGCAGAGATGAAACACGGCCCCATTGCCCTCATAGATGAAAACATGCCGGTGGTAGTAATTGCCACCAAAAACAGCATTTACGAAAAAGTTATCAGTAACATTCAGGAAGTGAAAGCCCGAAAGGGAAAA
The DNA here is from genome assembly GCA_025057415.1 of Chitinophagales bacterium. Taxonomy (GTDB): domain Bacteria; phylum Bacteroidota; class Bacteroidia; order Chitinophagales; family LD1; genus Bog-950. Next base: position 12,682 of record JANWXI010000053.1, on the reverse strand, counting down.
GTAGTAGCTATCGTTACCGAGGGTGACGATAAAGTGAAAAAAATAGCAGACCATGTTATAGAAGTACCTGAAACCAGCGAATACCTTGTTCCCCTTGTCGCCACCATCCCGCTCCAGTTACTTTCCTACTACGTGGCTGTGTATCGGGGATGCAATGTTGACCAACCCCGCAACTTAGCCAAGAGTGTTACCGTAGAATAATGTTTATACACTTATGGCTTCAGCATTAATAGGGCTGCGCACTGCAAGTACCGTTAAACATTAAAATAATAACTTATATAAAATGTTTTTTATCTAATTTAAGCCATTCTAGAGCATTTTTGTAATAGAGGCGATCTTTAGTTTTTCGCGGTAAGTCCATAGTTGCAATTTCGCTACCAGGGATACGCTCACCCAGCGGAAAAGGGTAATCGCTGCCGAGGCAGATTTTGTCTTCACCAAGTAAATCCATAATGTAGCGGAGCATTGTAATGTCATGTGTGAGCGAATCCACCCAAAAGTGGCCGAGGTATTCGCGGGGGTTTACGTTGTTATCAATGGCAGTGAGGTCGGGCCGCACTTTGTAACCCTGTTCTATCCGCCCGATGGTAGCCGGGAAGCTACCGCCACCGTGTGCAAAAGCGAAGCGCAGTTTCGGGAAACGCTCAAACACTCCTCCGAAAATGAGCGAGCAGATAGCGCGCGATGTTTCGGCAGGCATTCCCACCAGCCAGGGTAACCAATACTTTGGCATTTGACGGGCTCCCATCATATTCCAGGGGTGTACAAAAATAGCCATGTCTAGATCTTGCGCTGCTTCGTAGATGGGGAAAAACTGCGGCTCGTTCAGGTTGTTGTCGTTTACATTGGTGCCTATCTCAATTCCGGCAAGACCGAGTTTGCTGCATCGCTCGAGCTCTTTTACGGCTAACTCTGCATGATGCATGGGTACGGTCCCCAACCCGATAAAGCGACGCGGATAGCGCTTAACCACATCGGCAATATGGTCGTTAAAAAACCGCGAAGTGTCGTAACAATGCTCCGGCTTTGCCCAGTAGTAAAATAACACCGGAATGGTAGATAGCACCTGTACATCTACACGCGCCTCCCTACATTCGTCTATCCGCACCTGCGGGTCCCAGCAATTGCTCTGTATTTCCCTGAAAAACTCATCATCTTTCATCATGCGCGCGCAGCAGGGTTTGTAGTGGTCTAAGTGAATGAACCCGCCGTATCCAAACTTTTCGCTCCACCGGGGCAGGCGCTCGGGTATGATATGCGTATGAATGTCTATTTTCATTTTTGGCTAAAATAGAACAATAAGCTAAACACGAAATGGCATGATATTTTCATGCAATTACATCTGATAAATTAAATCAGAATCAAATGCTTCAACAACTCATCCAACTGGTGCAAGAGAATGCACAAGATCTGATTGTCAAAAATCCCAACGTTCCCGACCAGTTTAACGATGCCGCAATCAGCGAGGCGGGTAACATCATTCAAAACCAACTCGCACAAGCTGTTAAAAAGGGGCAGTTGCAGGATGTGCTCGGCATGTTTGGCAATCAGCAGGGGCTGCGAAACAACCCGGTAGTTTCAGCCATCATTACACAGTTTGCCGCTTCGCTGGCGAGTAAATTTGGCGTAAACAGTTCACAGGCACAGCAAATTGCCGGGCAACTTATCCCGCAAATTTTAGGCGCGCTTGTCAGCAAAACCAACAACCCTGCCGACAATTCGTTTAACATTAACGACATTATGAGTCAACTTGGCGCCGGTGGCAAAGGGATTGATTTCGGCAGTGTAGTTACGCAAATGCAGCAGGGCGGCAAGGTGGACTTCGGCAGCTTAGCCGGTCAGATCCTCGGCGGAGGCAAATCGGGCGGGCTTGGTGGTCTCCTCGGCAGCTTGTTTAAGCGGAAATAACTTCCGGGTTGGCTTTAAGTAAGCAATTTGCCTTGTAAGAACTGAATAAAATGCATCTTGCAAAGCAATGCGAACAGTTATTGATTTTTTTGCTGGGCGTAATGGCTTTATATATAAGTACGTTACATTATAAGTAAAAGGTTAATTAGTTACATAACAGCAAAAATTACACCTCTTCAACTCTGTGCTGCACTTCGGCACTGCATGCCACTTAGTATGTGACTATATACTAACAGTTCTTTTTCTTATTATAAAAGTGCTCTTCATCGTTTATCAGCGTCTAATCTATAGCTGAAGGGAGGAGTTTGCCCGAAATGGGTACAACTCACAGTATGTGGCTGCTGGTCATTGCAGGTCCTACAAGAGCCAATGTGAGGTTGTACGCAAAGTTCCGCAATACATACGCGGGCATTTTTATCCATGATAGATACAGATAATTGTTTTGAGCAAAACTACACATCTATTACTCTGCGCGCCTGCCTTAGGCAGGCGCGCAGTGTATGTCAACTACGGAGTCACATACACCTTATCTAAACCCGCCCAGTGTTTGTATTCATTTGTGTAGTACAGGTATCCCGATGATGCCTGTGCGCTGTATTCACCGGGTATTTCCGCTTTTAGATCTAAGTGTATGTTATGTACTTCGCCAGGGGCCAGGTCGCGATAATAGCAGGCAATGCTGTTGCCGCTGATTTCGTAAAAATCAATGATGCCCTTTTCCTGCAACTCTTTCAACTGCCAGGGCTGTGCGCTGAAACCGGCCGGAATGCCGAGTATAGCCATTGTCATGGGCTGGCCTTGTTGTGTAGTATTTTTTAAGGTTGCGGTCATCCGCAGCGTTTCACCCACGCGCACTTGGCGTCCGGAGAGTTTGGTTTCTAAACTGACCACACACTCTTTGTCGTTTTGAGGCAGTGAAGTGCTGTAAGATGCGTGGAAGGTATAGGGCAGTGCGTTTTTGCAACCCTTAAAATGCACTTCTACTTTTTGTTTTCCTTCCCGGATGTATTGTTCTAATCCGGTTATTACAATATTTCCTTTTTCGCCTTTGGCGAAGTCCTTTTCAGCTACCAGAGTATTATTTACATACACCTGTATAGTGCCGCTCTCATCGGTGCGTTTGCTGAATTCGGCATAGCGCGTAAGCGCCTTTAGCGCCAGTATAGTTGACTGGGTGGAACCGAACATGCCGTAACCACTGCGGTTTGATACTAAAAATTTTACAGCACGGGTGATCACCTCTATGTTGGGCGAGGGTGATTTCATGGCTGCGAGCGCCACGAGGGCAGTGGTTTCTACTTTAAGTGCTTGCCCGGTGCTGCGTGTAATGGAATGTTTTTTACCGACCCAGCATCCGCTTTCTTGCTGCATACTTTGCAGCAGATTCATCAGTTCTTCTCCGCGCTTTGCATCGCCTTTGTTAAACATCACATTGGCCATCAACGCCACCATGTACGGATCGCCACTGCGTTTTGCCTCGCGGTAAGCGGCCTCCAGCTCTTTCTCTATCATATTGGCCATGCCCGCCTCGCTCATGGCATACACTATGTAACAATTTGTGATGTCGGTATCTGCGCCCCCAAAGCTATCTAAGGCGCGCGGGTTTTTCTTGAACCCTCCGTTACCATCGCGTTTATCGAGCAGTAGTTGTACAGTGCGTTTAATCATATCTTCATCCACGTGCGGATACACAGCTTTCATGTCAATGAATTGCATCAGCCCGTAAGCTGTGAGCGCTTCGTGGGCAGGGGCAGCCCCAAACCACTCGTAGCCGTTTTCTTTGGTTTCAAACGACACGAGTTTTTTGTAGCCGTTGTCCAGCAGCTTGCGCGCTTTAGCTTCAACAGCCGCATTGGATGTTTGTGTAGTTTGCAGATACCGTAGCGCCATCACATTCGGGTAATTTGAGGAAGACGTTTGTTCAAAACAGCCGTATGGCTCGCGCAGTATCGCATCAACTCCGCTCATCAGGTCGCTCAAGATGTTGGGATATGCCGTAAGCGTCACTTTCATACTGCCCGGCACCACGTATGTGGGGTGGATGTAAAACTCCTTGGTTAACTCCTGGGCGCTTATGCTGATAGCGGCTGGAAATCCCTTTGCTACGGTTTTTATCTTTTGTGCGAAAGCGTCCTGGTATTTTTCACCTGTAAATTTTACTTCCAATGTTCCTTCGCCTATCTGGTTCGTAGCGGTGGCTTCCAGGTACACCAGGCGGCTTTGGCCCGGCTCAATAGTAATCGCATTAAGATTACCTGATATGTGTAATTGCGGAGGTGCGTTCACATTCAGCGTGCCCGTAACGGCGCCGGTGGTAGTGTTTTTCAAAAACACGGGTATCATCATTTTATCGCCAGCCACCAGCTCGTTTGGCACTTTTATTTCCATGCTGAAGGGCAGTTGTGTAGAGTACGTATGCTCGGCACGTCCTATGCTGCCATCATCGCCAAAGCCCTCCACTACGGCGCGGAAAGACGAAATCAAATCATTGCAAACGAACTCTACATTAGCGCGCCCGCTGCGGTCGGTAGTGATGTTGCCATTCCAATATATGGTGCTTGCAAAATCATTTCGCGTAGAGTCGGCTGCGGTGTATTTACGCTTAGGGAACTCCCTGGCACGGTAGAAAATCGCATTTGTGGGGCCTTTAATTTTGTATTCGCTAAACACACCCAATCGTCCGTCCTGCACATTTGCATTTGCCTCTAATATTGTATCAAATCCAACATTCCCTGCAACCGGTTCCTTAACTTTACCTTCATCAACGGGAAACGGAGCTGCGTCTCCTGGCGCTACAGCCATATCCATTAACCCCGGTGCAAAAAACTCATTATGTTTTTTAGCAACCGAAGCACGTTGTAAATGTCCCCTTACTATCACTTTTTCATGTCTTTCATCTTCTTTCACCTCTATATCTTCAAGATATTTTAAACGATTTTTACCATACAGATAATATGTAACATCTCCGTATTGCTGTAAAGTAAACGTTTGTGTGTTGAACCCCTGCGCGCTTACCTCTACTTTCGGGAAACGTGCGATATCAAAACCGCGCAAGCTGAACCGCCCATATTCATTTGTTGTAGATGTTAGTTCCCCTTCCAGGAGTTTAACGGTTGCACCTATTATGGGGCTTCCGCTGTAACCATCTATTACCAAACCGGTGAGTTCGGCTTTTTCGGGCAAATAATTGGGCGCATGAGATGCGCTTTCCCGTATTTGTTTCCATGTATAGCGCCTCCAGCCGGCAGTCATCAACAAATAATCGAGCGCTTTGTCTGCCTTAACCTGTTTTTTATCGAAATAGAAATTCGGTTCTTCAACTTTCTCTTTTAACTCCGGCTCTAAGAGCATTTTTGCTATAATATTCCCCTGTTTATCATCGGCATAAGTGAGTAAGTTGTCGTCCACCACACTCAATGCAAAATGCCCGGGTACCGGTAGCCCGTTTTCATCTGTTACGCGTATGTTCATCTTTACGGTTTCGCGCGGTTGGTAACGATCTTTATCAGTTGTGACAGAAATATTGAGCATATTCTTTTTACCCACAAAGGCAAGACGCTCACAGCGGGCGATGCCCTTGCTGTCGAAAAGTGTAATTTGGGTTACGCCCATCGGAAAATCACCTGTGTTTATTGCAAATGAGTTATCCCCTTTAACAGCGCGGAATGTTTTGGCAAAACATATTTGCCCACGGGTTTGCGCCACTACATGCAGGTGTTCTTCGCGCCAGGAGTTTACGTTAACCTGCAACTGTTCGCCCCCTGCATTATTCACCTGTAACACATAACCTACGGGCAATGCCTGGGGCAGAGGGTATTCTGAGAGTATGCCGGCGGGTTTTGTGATGCGGGCTTTGTATGTGGTGCCGGTTTGTGGTGTTAAATCAAATGCCCCCATACCAAAGTGGTACGAGCTGAATTTTTGAACCACAGCGCCCTTATCGTCCACTATCACACCTTCCACATCGGCAGGTTTGCCAAATTCATTCATTGCACGGAATGCAATGCGGTTTTGCACACCCGCTACCATATCGCCTCCCTCGGGGAAAAGCTGCAGGTCAATCTGATTGAGCACAATGGGAACGCTTCGCGAAATACTCTCGGTGCGGCCTTCAAATTCCATCATGGCGTTCAGCAGCCCATCGGGGGTGTTAAGGTTTTCAGGCAATGTAAATTTCAGCCGCGTTTTGCCTTGCGCATCGGTGGAGGCGCTTCCCGTATATAACTCGCTCCCGGCAAGGGAAACCTTGTAATTCACCTTAGCATTGCTCAAGGGGGTGTTGTCGTTTTTGTGAATTTCCAAATCCGCCATTACAACATCGCCCTTGCCGTATGCCTTTTTATCAAATTCCAATTTCATTTTCAGGCGGGGTTGCACTACGCTTTGTATGGTGATTTCTTTCTCAAAGGGTTTTAGGGTGGTGTCGTTTTTTTGATATTGTGTGTATGCCTTTAGTTTATATATACCCCCCACCATATCTTTCAGGTCAATGTCGCCAAGCGCTACGCCGTTTTTTGCCACCAGTTTATAGTGTTTTGCCACGGTACCTTTAGGGGTAATCCACTCTATGTGTATGATGTCTGATATGGCGGATGGTTTCAGCGTTTTCTCATTGCGTAAATACACGCTGAACCATACGGTCTCACCGGGATAGTAAAGGGTTTTGTCGGTTTGTACATAGATAAGCTCCTGACTTTTCGCCTCGTAAAAACGCTTGTATTTATCGCGCAGGGTCTTAACAAATTCTGACTCATAAAACTGTGGTTGTGTATTGGCAAGTGCCAATATAGCTGCGGTTACAACAGCGGGTATGAGGAGTTTTCTGGCGCTGAAATTCATGGCAGTGTTTTTGCTTGTTAGATGACCGGGAATATCAAATTCCATAAACAGCAATATGAATATTTTATTGTGCACCCGCCGCCGGAAGTGTTTAGTGAGTATTTCGCATTATAAAAAATCTGATTTTATTTAGCGCATTGCCGTGGCCAAAGACAACCTACAACACCTTTCGGACGAGGAATTAGTACATCGTTACCGCAACTCGCACGATATGGCATACATGGGCGAATTGTACCAACGGTACATTCACCTGGTTTACGGGGTTTGCCTCAAATACCTCAAAAATGATACAGAAGCCGAAGATGCCACCATGCAGCTATTTGAGAAACTCATCGGGGAGTTAAAGCGCCACCACGTAACCACATTCAGACCCTGGATGTACATGGTTGTGAAAAATTTTTGCATGATGGAATTCCGCAGGCAATCTGCCACCGAAAAAAAACAGGCGCAAATGATAAAAGATGCCCGCACACTTATGGAAAAAGATGAGCCGGCACATCTACAAGATACTGATGACAGAGAGTTTGTACTGCAACACTTACACGATGGGCTTGACGCGCTCAAAGAACAGCAGCGCGTGTGTATTGAATTGTTTTATCTGAAAGATTGCAGTTACAACGAAATTTCTGCCATCACCGGATACACATTAAATGAAGTGAAGAGCCACATACAAAACGGCAAAAGGAACCTGAAAAATTATATAACCGCGAAACATGAGCAAGCCAAAAAAGGAGATTGATTTACTGGCAGAAAGGGTTATAACCGAGGCAGCCATGCTGGCGTACATCGGCAATCGTATGAGTGCAGAGGAGCGCGCGCGGTTTGAAAAGTTATTACAAAATGACCCGTTTGCTGCTGAAGCGTTAGAGGGCCTCGCGACGGCGGGCGCTACAGCCAACTGCGAAATGCGCATAGCGCACATACGCAACAAAATACGCGAGCGCGCAGGCATCCGGGAAGCCCGCAACTTGCGTTTACACTGGACTGTGTATGCTTATGCGGCGGCTGTGCTGGGTGTATTGCTGGGGATTGGTTTTTTGCTCATACAGCTCATTAACCGCCCCGATAACTCACTCGCCATGCAAAATAATGGAGCTGCCGCTGAAACACCTATTATCAGCGATTCACTTGTCGGTTTACCACAAGCAAGTGATAGTGTTTTGTCAATATCTGCGCCATTCAGCACGAGCAATTCGAATTTAAATCAAAGCCAAGCTCCGGGGGCTGTTATTGCACCCACCGGCACGTATGCTACGCCCCCGGCAGGTGAGTTGCAAACTTCATTCACAGTAACTGAAAAAGCTAAACTGTCACTACAGCAAGAAGATAATACCGAGCGTAACGATAAGTCATTTCCAATTTCAAGCGATCAGGAATTTCAAAGCAAAATGATTGCAAATGGGAATGCACCTTCGCCTGAGGCAAAAACAAATAACAATGCGCCTCCAGTAACTGACAAAGAAGGCGATCTTTTAAAAGAACCAGCAAAGGCAGATGGTTACTATTCATACGAAACTTCAAATCGCATAGTTAGAAGTGAACGGGCTTCTCCGCCAACTATGGACGAAGCCATGCGAAATTTCAACAGCGGAAACTATAAACAATCGGCAGAGCTTTTTGATGAGTTACTAAAACAATACCCCGATAATGCCGATGCGTTATACTTTGGTGGTATCAGTGAATACATACTCGGCAATACCAAAAAAAGTGAAAAAAATTTTGACAAGCTGTTGAAGACCAATCGTTACAACGAGGGCAGCAAGTGGTACAAAGCCAACATTTTACTCAAAAAAGGCAACAAGGCCGAGGCAAAAAAACTCCTGGAAGAAATCGCCCAGGGGAACTCCTCATACAAAGAGCGCGCGCTAAACAAACTGGAAGAATTACGGTAATAATAGTTGCCGCTCCACGTTTTAGAAACAATCCACAAAACAGCGTAGATAAAAGCTGCCATCAAAATACGCATGCTTTGGCAAACGATTTGCTCTATTAGCCGCATGGCTTTACGGCGCATGGTGAAGCGAATTTGGAGTGCGGTGTTTATATGGCCGGTGATGTATAGTACGGCTCAATCGCCCGACTTTCTCAACTGGAAATCAAACGCTGCTTGTGTACGCTGGGTTGACTCGGTGTATGAACAACTGAGCTGGATACAGCGCGTAGGGCAGTGCTTTATGTTGCCTGCCTACACGCAGGGCAATGAGTTTAATATGCATGCAGTACTGGAACAGGTGCGTGAAGGTCGCGCCGGCGGTGTACTGTTTTTCAAAGGGACGCCCGAGGCACAGGCAGAGTGGACGAACGCGATACAGGCAGCCGCTAAGATACCATGCCTGATTGCCATAGACGGTGAGTGGGGTGTGGCTATGCGTCTTGACTCTGTGCCGGCTTTTCCCCGCCAGATGACTCTGGGCGCCATACATGATAATACGTTAATATATGAAATGGGAAGAGCGGTGGGGCGACAATGCAAGCGCCTTGGCGTACATGTAAATTTTGCACCCGCCATTGACCTGAACAATAATCCGCAGAATCCGGTCATCAATGAACGGAGTTTTGGTGAAGATAAACACCGCGTAGCGCTGAAAGGACTTGAGTACGCATTAGGTATGCAGGATGAAGGCATACTTGCCTGTGCCAAACACTTTCCCGGCCATGGTGACGTAACAGTGGACTCGCACCATGACCTGCCGGTGATAAACAAAAACAAAAGCGAGCTTTATGACTACGAGCTGTACCCGTTTCGCATCCTGCTGAACAACGGGGTGGGCAGTGTGATGGTGGCGCACTTACACATTCCGGCTTATGATGCCACTCCGCAAATCTCTGCTTCGCTTTCGCGAACCATCACTACTGATGTTCTCAAAAATCAACTGCACTACGAAGGGCTGATATTTTCAGATGCGCTTAATATGAAAGGGGTGAGCAAATTCTTTAAACCCGGAGTAGTTGACTCGCTGGCGTTTGTAGCAGGGTGCGACATACTGGTTTACACCGAAAACGCAACGGCAGGCATAGAGAAAATACTCTCGGCAATACGCAGAGGTACGTTGCCTGAGCAGGAAGCCGAAGCCCGCATTAAAAAAATACTGGCGTATAAATATCTACTGGGGCTGCACACCACCCCCTCGGTTTCTTTATCATCGTTGCGCGAAGATTTACAGCATGCTTCGTATCAAACCTTGCGCTACCGATTATATGAGGCGGCCATAACCATTGCCGCTAACCGCGATAGCATGTTACCGCTGCGAAATTTGCGTGGCATGCGGTTGGCAACGGTAACGGTTAATCAAAAAGTACCCACGGAGTTTCAAAAAATATTTCAACTCTATACAGAGGGCGATTTGTTTTATTTACCCGCAGAGCCAGGCAATGCAATATCAAAAAAACTGATTGACTCGCTTGCCGATTATGATGTAGTGATTGTGAACCTGCACGGCATGGTGCGCTCAGCGGGGAAGCGCTATAACGTAACGCACGAAACCGTTCAATGGTTGCGAGAACTTCATGAAAGAACCAAGGTGGTGCTGGTGGTATATGGCAACCCGTATTCACTGAAATATGTTGACTTTATACCCTGGATGATATGTGCCTATGAAGATAATGATGCCACTCAAACGGCCGCAGCAAATGCCATTTTCGGGGCAATACCGGTAAAAGGGAAACTTCCCGTTACCGTTTCGGAGAAACTAAAGGCGGGGTCAGGGTTTTATAGTACAGAAATTCTACGATTAAAAATTTCACCTGCAGACGATGCCGTGCTGTTTACTGATAAATTGCGCGAGGCCGATTCACTCATAGCCAGAGCGATTGACCTGCGGGCATTTCCGGGCTGCCAGGTACTGCTGGCGGTGGATGGCAGGGTGGTGTATCATCGGTCTGCGGGGCACCATACGTATGATAAACTAACGCCTGTTCGTCACACAGATCTGTACGACCTTGCTTCGATCACCAAGGTAGCGGCTACTACACTGGCAGTGATGAAACTCTATGAACAAGGGAAGATAGATTTGGATAAAACAGTTGCACATTACATACCCTTGCCGCGGGGCGCTACCATCGGGCATCTGAAAGTGCGAGACCTTTTGCTGCATCAGGCGGGTCTGAAGCCGTTTTTATGGTTTTGGAAAGAAACTGTTGGGGTGAATCGCACGCGGTATTACCGCAGAGCCCCTGAAAGCGAATACAGAGTTCCTGTGGCTGAGTCGCTGTTTATGCGCAATGACTACCCCGACACGATGTGGTACCTAATGGCTACTTCGGCAGTTGATGCCAGACCGGGTTACGTATATAGCGATATAGATTTTTACATATTACAGAAAATTGCAGAACACGTGAGTGGGGAGCGGTTAGACAGTTTTGTTTATCGCCATTTTTACGAGCCGATGGGGTTGCGTCTGCTTACATTTTGTCCTACAAACCGTTTTAAAAAAGATCGGCTTGTACCCACCGAAAACGACACGGCATTTCGCAAGCAGATTGTGCATGGGTATGTACACGACCCTGGCGCAGCGATGTACGGTGGCGTGGCAGGACACGCGGGGCTTTTTGGCAACGCTTTTGATGTGGCTGCGCTTTTTCAGATGCTTGTAAATAACGGAGTTTATGGCGGGCAGCGGTATTTCGATACTGCCACTGTGCGCTTGTTTACCTCACGTCAGTCAAAAATTTCGCGGCGTGGATTGGGATTTGACAAACCCGAGCCGGATGTATCAAAACCATCTCCTTGTTTTGACGGGGCGCCCCTGACGATTTTCGGGCATACGGGATTTACGGGCACCTGTGTATGGGCCGACCCGGATTATCGGGTTGTTTTTGTGTTTTTAAGCAACCGGGTACATCCGAGTGCCGATAACAACCTATTGATAAAATTGAATATACGTACAAAGCTGCAGGAAATACTGTACAAAGCGCTTGGTTACTGAAGTTTAAGATGTGATGGTGCAAGTGCTTATTGCTTAACACCCATGGCGTATTCTACCTGTTTCTGCTCTCCGTTTTTGGTAATGTAGATGCCGATGCCATCGCGCTTGTTGTTCACCCAGGTGCCGGTGTATTTATCGCCATCGGCCCAGGTGAATGTCCCCTGGCCGTGCATTTTCCCGTCTAAAAATTCGCCTTCGTATTTATCGCCATTTGCAAAGATGAATACACCTTTACCTGTGCGGCTATTAGCTTTAAATTCGCCTATGTAAACATCTCCGTTTGCAAAAGTCATTTTGCCAAACCCATCTTTTAAGTCATTTACGAAGAGTCCCTCAAACACATTACCATTTTTGTAGTAATACTTGCCTTTACCGTTTTTCTTGCCTTGCAGAAATTCGCCTTCATAGCGCTCACCGTTGGCATAGTACATGGTACCTTTGCCACTAATAACTCCATAGTTGAATTCTCCTACGTATTTATTGCCGTTTGCAAACTTGTAGGTGCCCCAGCCGTGCATCATATCGGCAAAGAACTGCCCTACATACACATCGCCATTGGGGAACTCGTAACTGCCTTTTCCGTGGCGCTTGTCGTTTACCCAGTCGCCAAAGTAACTGGAGCCGTCTTTAAAAATAGCTCTGCCTACGCCGTGGCGCATGTCGTCTTGCCACATGCCATCGTACATAGAGCCATCGTAGTATAGTGCACGACCCTTGCCGTGTTTTTTACCGTCTTTGTACTCGCCTTCGTAACGTCCGTTGATGTATAGCACATCTTGCGCAAGGAGCGATGTGCCTGTAAGCGAGCAAATCAACAGAATGAAATATGTGCGCATAGCATATTTTACCTCTCTGAGTAATACGTTAAGAGGCGCGGGAATGTTACATGTAAGTGTGGTATATGGTATTGAGGGCGATTGTAAGGCCGGAGCGGTGGGGCAATAGGGTGTAGGAGTATTTGTTCTGCGCCACCGCCTACGGCGGTGGCGCAGCGGAATGGCTTGGGTAGA
>JANWXI010000052.1 GCA_025057415.1 Chitinophagales bacterium | reverse complement strand
TTTTTTCTGAATGATTTTTTTAGTTTTCTTATCCATTTTTAACCGGTTTTAGTGTAAACCTATTTCAGGACAAGACAATGGCAAAGGAGCGGGCGCGGCCGCTTCGCTGCGCTCGCGCCCTCCGCATCCCTCACCCGGCTGGCGCACGCTTACACGTAAACGCAGTTGTGCATCACATTATACCTCAGCCAACACCTGATGCGAAAAAAATACACAAATCACGCCGCGCCCCGCCTACGGCGGGGCGCAACCATATACCCCTGTACATAAGCACTGTATCAACCTGTAATTCACATTAAGCAAATCATCTATTACGTAACCTGCCGCTGATAAAAATCCCGCTGCACATACATGTTACTCAACACCTGCTTACCGGTAAAAAAGTATGTGACTTGATACGATAATTTCTTAATTCGCAAAAAATATCCTTATGCTGTTGCAAGGCAAACGAGCGCTTATTACCGGCGGGGCACGCGGCATCGGTCAAGCTATCGTAAACACATTTGCCGCTCACGGCGCTCAGGTGGTATTCACATACGTAAGCAGCGAAGCGCGCGCGCGTGCCATTGAGAGCGAGTTAAACAACAGAGGCGCTAAGGTAATTGCGCTCAAGGCAGATGCCGGCTCCTATGCTGATAGTGAAAAAACCGTAGAAGAAACCATCCGCCTGCTGGGGGGCATAGATGTATTGGTAAACAATGCCGGCATCACCCGCGATAACCTCCTGCTCCGCATGACCGAAGAACAATGGGATGAGGTACTACAAGCCAATCTGAAATCTGTATTCAACTACACCAAACACACCGCAAAACACATGCTGCGCCAGAAAAGCGGCTCTATCATCAACCTTACGAGTATTGTGGGCGAAAAAGGACAAGCCGGTCAAGCCAACTACGCCGCCTCCAAAGCGGGCATCATCGGATTTACAAAATCTATCGCTGATGAGTTCGGCTCGCGCGGTATTCGCTGCAATGCCATTGCACCGGGCTTTATCGCCACCGATATGACCTCCACCCTGCCGGAACAAACGCAGCAAAATATTTTAGATAAAATTCCGATGAAACGCATGGGCACTGCCGAAGAGGTGGCGAATGCCGTGCTATTTCTGGCAAGCGATTTATCGGTTTACATCACCGGCCAGGTGTTAAGTGTGTGCGGCGGATTAAACCGTTAGCGTAATTTATCGTAATCTCGCCAAAAATTTTTGGCAACAGTGGGTGGGTTGTCCTTCCAATATCCTGCAGGGTTCATTATCGTGTGCCTGGCGGTTGCCGCCGCATATACCGCCCTTTTGTATTACCGCGATAAAACGTTTTCTGAGTATGAGAACCGCCGCCCGGTTTTCAAGTGGCTGCTGAGCGCCGCGCGCTTCCTCGTCACCTTTATTTTATGCGTATTGTTGCTGGCGCCATTTTTCAGTCATCGCACCACACAAACCTTTAAACCTATTGTAGCCATTGTAGCCGATAACAGCGCAAGCATGCGCTACGGGCTGGGTAAAGACACCTCGCGCTTCCGCAGTACGATAGAGGAGCTGCGCCTCAAGCTCAGCAAAAATTACGAGGTGGTCACCTATACAGCCGGAGATGCTTTGCGCGAAGCCGGTGCTATCAATTTTACCGACAAAAGCAGCAACCTCAGCGCTGCGCTCGAGGAACTGAACGGACTTTACTACAACCGCAATCTCGGTGCGGTAATTTTGGCAACCGACGGCATCTATAACAAAGGGATTAACCCCGTTTACGTAGCTGAAAATGTGCCTTACCGGATTTACTCCATTGCCGTAGGCGACACGAGCATCCGCAAAGACCAGCGCATCAGCGCTGTGATGTACAACAAACTGGTTTACCTGAACGACCGTTTTGCGCTACGCACCGATGTAGAAAGCAACAACCTTAGTGGCAAAACCTGCAAACTCACGGTATATGAAATCAGTGAGGGTGGCTCAAAAAGCATCGAAACAAAGGAAATATCACATCAAAATGACGCATACTTCCGCTCGGTTGATTTTATATTACCCGCCAACAAAGCCGGCGTAGCACATTACCGGCTCGTGTTGGAAAACCTGCCCGGAGAAGTTACCTACCAAAACAATGTGCGCGACATTTTTGTAGAAGTGCTGGACGGCCGTCAAAAAATTTTAGTGGTGGCTCATTCACCCCATCCAGACGTAGCCGCCCTGAAAAGCGCCATTGAGAGCAATCAAAACTATCAGGTGGACGTAGCATGGGCTGAAAATTTCCAAAAACCCCTCCGCGATTACAACCTGATAATTTTTCATCAACTGCCCTCGGGCAATCAAAAAATTGCTGCGTTGCTGCAGGCGGCTAAAGACCTAAAGAAGTCAACTTTGTTTGTACTCGGCTCGCTAACCTCTGTAACCGAGCTAAGCAACGCGCAATCGCTCGTAAGTGTGCGTACGGGCGCTGTGCAATACAATGATGTGCACGCTTTTGTCAATAAAGATTTTCCGCTTTTCAGCTTGAGCGAAAGCACCTTGCAAACTTTACCGAAACTACCGCCCCTGCACAATTTTTTTGGCGAATACAAGGCAAGCCCCACAGCCAAAACTCTCCTTTTTCAGAAAATAAACGGAGTGCAAACCGATTTTCCGCTGTTGACCGTAGGGGATAACGTTGATAGCAAAACGGGCTTTTTGGCTGCTGAAGGTTTCTGGCGCTGGCGGCAGTATGATTACATGTTTAACAAAAACCACGATGCGACCAACGAAATCATCCAAAAGACGGTGCAGTACCTCTCGCTGAAATCAGACAAGAGACCGTTCAGAGTGCAGCCCGCCAAGAATGTTTTTCAGGATAACGAGCCGGTGACCTTTGAAGCACAATTGTACAACGCCAACTACGAACCCGTAAACACGCCCGAGGCAACTCTTGAACTGAAAAATGAGAAAGGCGAGCGCACCACGTACAACTTCAACAAAACCGATAACGGTTATCTGCTCAACGCAGGGTTTTTGCCTCCGGGCAACTATTCTTTTTCGGCTTCTACGAAGTTGGGCAACACTACTCTAACTGCCGCCGGTAAGTTTACCGTTAGCCCCGTACAATTAGAGGAACTGCGTACCCGTGCCGACCATCAATGGATGTACAAAATAGCTGCCGAACACGGCGGTTCGTTTCATTACTTAGCTACTGCCACATCCATTGCCAATGAGATAGAGAAAGACAATCGCCTGAAACCCGTGATGTACGATACACACATTACGGAAAGCGCCATCAACCTGAAGTGGATTTTCTTCTTAGTAATAGCGCTGCTCGCCTTGGAGTGGGGCACGCGCAAATACCTCGGTGGCTATTAATTTACTCCGCTTCATAAAAAAAGGCATCGGGAATGTGGCGGAGCGCTTTGCCTTTGTGCGAAACGGTGAATGCGATAATATCAAAGCGCAATTCGCCCTGCCAACCCGTGCGATACACATACTCCTCTGCTGCCTGTTTGATGAGGCGTATTTTGCGGTTATCTACAAACTCTTCGGGGTAGCCGTAGCGATTATTTTTTCGCGTTTTAACCTCCGTAAATATCAGTAACCCCCGGTGTAGCGAGATGATGTCAATTTCTGCGCGACCGAAGCGGTAGTTTCTCTCAAGTATCTGATGACCGATGCTCTCAAGGTAGCGAACTGCCTCTGCTTCACCGGCTTTGCCTGTTTCGTTGTGGCGCGCCATGCCTTACAGGTTTTTGACGGCAACCGTTAAGCGACTAACGCATACCAGTTTACCTTCTTCATTTGTAATTTCAATGCTCCACACCTGCAGAGAGCGGCCTACGTGAAGGGGTTTTACAGTGCCATAAACATACCCTTCGCGAACGCTGCGCAGGTGGTTTGCGTTTATTTCAACACCTACTACTACCTGTTTGCCAAACTCCACACAGAGGTTACCGGCCACACTTCCGAGCGACTCGGCCAGTACACAGCTTGCGCCTCCGTGCAATAAGCCATAGGGCTGGCGGGTACGCTCGTTCACGGGCATCCTGGCTTTCAGGTAATCATCACCTACTTCGGTAAACTCAATGCCTAAATGTACATCCATGCTATTTACAGAAACGGCATTCAGTTGCTCTACGGTGGGCTTAACTTTCCAAATCATGTGGCTCGTATGGGGGCGAATATGAAACATTGAGGGGTAATTTGAAAGGGTATCTTATCGCAAACCTGTTTCATTTTTACGGATAGCTGCAGGCAAGTGACCATAAGTAATAATGTTTAACGCAGCCGACCATACATCTGGTATTACGATGCACAAAGCAGGCGGCGGTGACTGTGGAGGCAAATGGGTGAGGGATGCGTAGGGCGCGAGCGAAGCGAAGCGGCCCCGCCCGCTCCTTTGCCATAAAACAAAATGCGGGCGGGGCGGGAGCGACAGCGCACCCCGTAGCCAGCCCGACCCCGCTGCCTTGCATCGGCTAGCAGCGGGGGCACCCCAAAATATTAAAAATATATATTATTTAATTTTTATATAATGTATTGAGGGATAGGAGCGTATGGTTAGTTTTGTTTTTTTTGCCGCATGCGAATTCCGCAAATTGTATTACATCAGCACAAAACGGCATCGCTCAGGCGTTTTCATCCGTGGGTGTTTTCGGGCGCCATTCGGAATTTGCCGGAAGGTTTGCGGGCAGGAGATGTTGTAGAGGTTACGGACGAAGCGGGGCACGTGTTGGGCACGGGGCACTATGCGGCAGGAAGTATTGCTGTGCGTGTGTTTGCGTTTGAACGGGTGGATGACTTGCGTGTGATGTGGAGGGAGAAACTTGCGCGGGCGATGCAATGGCGTAGTTCGCTCGGGCTGTTGCGGGACAAGCCGACAAATGCCTGCCGTTTGGTTTTTGGAGAGGGCGATGGAATGCCGGGCCTTGTGGCAGATTGGTATAACGGGGTGATTGTCATGCAGTGTCACCACGCGGGTATGTATCGCGAGCGAAGTACGTTTACAGAACTGTGGCGCGAAATTTTTGGCGATGCGCTGCACGCGGTTTATGACAAGAGCGCTGTTACGCTGCATGGCGCTGAAGAAGTACAAGACGGTTTTTTGTATGGCACGGCAGGTGATATAGAGATATATGAAAATAATTTACTATTTAAAGTGGATGTGGTGAATGGCCAAAAGACCGGTTTTTTTCTGGACCAGCGGGACAACCGCCGGTTGCTGCAGCGTTATGTAGCCGGCAAAAAAGTGCTGAATGCATTTTGTTATTCAGGGGCGTTTTCGGTGTATGCGTTAGCAGCAGGCGCCCGTGAAGTACACGCTGTTGATGCATCGGCACGCGCCATCGGGTGGGCTGATGAAAATGTTGCACGCAACGGATTTGAACAGGCACGGCACCGGTCTTTTATTGCCGATGTTTTTGAATTTCTCTCCGCGTGCGATGATGATTATGAAGTTATGGTTTTGGATCCGCCCGCATTTGCCAAAAACATAAAAGCGCGCCACCAGGCGCTAAAGGCATATACCCGACTGAACGAAGCAGCCATTCGCAAAATAAAACCGGGTGGGATTATATTTACGTTTTCATGCTCACAGGTGATGGATGATGCTTTGTTTTACGGAGCTGTGATGCACGCTGCCATACGCGCTGGGCGCCGCGTGAACGTGTTGCACACGCTCGGGCATCCGGCGGACCATCCGGTGAGTATTTTTCACCCCGAAGGCAAGTACCTGAAGGGGTTAGCGTTGAGCGTAAACGAATGAATTAACACTACTATGGTATGAAGGAGGAGGACAATTTTGTACCGATAAACGAGTGGGCTGAAGAGGACCGCCCGCGCGAGAAACTGCAACTGAAGGGGAAAGACGCGCTAAGCGATGCGGAGCTTATTGCCATACTGCTGCGTACAGGTATGGCAGGGAAAACAGCGCTGGATGTTGCCAAAAACATTCTCCGCAAGGTAAACAACAATCTGGATGAGCTTAGCAAGCTCGGGGTGGATGATATGCTGACTATTGAAAAAGGCATTGGGAAAGCCAAGGCGATTACCCTCGTGGCTGCGATGGAGCTGGGGCGCCGGCTACTGGCGAGCGAGGTAAGGCAGCGCGCTGCCATCCGCGGCAGCCGGGATGCTTTTCACTATGTGTACCCGCAATTGGCAGATTTACCGAATGAGGTTTTTTATTGCCTGTACCTGAACCGCAAAAACGAGGTCATCAGTATGCGTGAAATAAGCACGGGTGGCGTGAGCGGCACGGTAGCCGATGTGCGCATTATTCTGAAACACGCCATCCAGTTGCTGGCATCGGGTATAGTGGCTGTGCACAATCACCCTTCCGGCAATTTATCGCCAAGCGAAGCGGATATTAAACTGACAGAGCAGTTGAAGGCATCTGCCAAACTGATGGGGATTACCCTCATAGACCACATCATTGTGGGCAACCGTAACGAATACTACAGCTTTGCCGATGCTGGAATGCTGTGACTTGCAAATTTTTTTGGGGTTTATTATTTTTGCCCTTGCCGAAAGGCAGCGCTGGCCCATCGTCTAATGGCAGGACTGCAGATTTTGGTTCTGCGTATGTTGGTTCGAATCCAGCTGGGCCAACTTCAGGATCCGCTCCCCGTAAGGAGCGGATTTTTGTTGACAAATATCATCTGCTCGCCGGCAACCGGCGCTGTATTTTTGCCCTAAACAGCCAAATCCCCACCCACCCTGCTACATGGATTTAAAGCATAACAAAGAAATGGTGATGGCTTCGTTGTTTGAGAACGCCACTGAAGCCATTATCCTTACCGACCGCAGCGGGCGCATAGTGTTACTAAATCCTTGTGCGGAGAAAATGTTTGGATACAGTGCAGAAGAGCTGATTGGCAAGACCATAGAAGTATTAGTGCCCGAAAACACTGGAGAAAAACACCGGCAACTCCGCGAGGCGTTTTACCGCCAGCCGGCTAACCGGGCTATGGGCGCCGGTCGCGATCTGTACGCCAGGCGCAAAGACGGCAGCATCATTCCGGTGGAAATCAGCTTGAGCCACTATGAATTGAACGGTGAGTTTTTTGTCATCGCATTTATCATTGATATAACCATCCGCAAACATTACGAAATGATTCGCGCAGAGCAACAGCGCGAACTGGAGCGGGTGAGTAAGGAATTACAAAAACTCAATCAGGAACTGGAGCAAAAAGTGGAAGACCGCACTACTATGCTGCGCGAAACACTGGCACAACTGGAAAAATCAAAAGCAGAGTTGGAGGAAGCGTTAGAGAAACAAAAAGAGCTCAATGAACTCAAGACGCGGTTTATATCCACCGTATCGCACGAATTTCGCACTCCGCTGGCAACGATGCTCTCTTCCGCTTCGCTGTTAGCCAGATACACCAAAGAGGAAGAACAACATAAGCGCGATAAACACATCTACCGGATACAGGAGAGCGTAAGGCATCTTAATAATCTGTTAGAGGATCTACTCTCGCTGGGAAAACTGGAGGAAGGGCTTGTTACTGCCCATCATGCCCCGCTACATTTTAGCGATTACATGCAGGAATTTACCGAGGATATAAAAGAAATTCTTAAACCCGGGCAACAAATTGCCATTGAACATACCGGCCCTGATACTTGTTACACCGATAAACGACTCCTGACCTATATTCTCCTGAACCTCGTAACTAATGCCATAAAATTTTCTCCTGAAAATTCAGTAATTACCATACGTTGTACCAATGAGCGGGATCGCTACATTATTTCTGTAAGCGACCGGGGAATAGGGATAGCGCCGGAGGACCAGGTGCATCTATTTGAGCGTTTCTTCAGAGCCAAGAATGCCTCTAATATACAGGGCACCGGCTTAGGTCTGCACATTGTATCGAAGTACGTTGAAATTCTGCGGGGGCGCATTACTTTTGAGAGCAAAATAAACGAGGGCTCTACCTTTACGATTGAAATACCGCAAATCATTTCACATGAAAAAGAAAATCCTATTGATTGAAGATCACCAGGCCGTGCGGGAAAACATCTGCGAAATACTGGAATTGGCCGGTTATGAAGTCAAGGAAGCGCCTGATGGTAAAAAAGGTGTAGAACTTGCTCAGCAATGGGCTCCTGATTTGATTATTTGTGACATCATGATGCCTGAACTGGACGGCTACGGTGTATTGCATTTGTTGAGTAAAAATAGCAGTACGTCATCTATACCGTTTATTTTTCTTACGGCAAAAACCGATCGTGCCGACATGCGCAAAGGCATGGAGATGGGGGCAGACGATTTCATTACGAAACCTTTTGAAGATGTGGAGTTGCTTAACGCCGTAGAGGCACGGCTACGCAAAAGTGAACTGCTTCGCACTGAATTTTCGGCTGGTTTGGATGGACTAAAACAGCTTATGCGCACCGCCCGCGACTTAGGCAAGGTGGCACTCACGGAAGGTGACCATGAAATACGTACATATAAGAAAAAAGAGATGATTTATACACACGGAAGCCGCCCTATGTTTCTGTATTATGTTGTGAAGGGCAAAGCCAAAAATTTTTTGATGAATGAATTTGGCAAGGAGTTGATTATATCTATTTATAAGGAAGGAGATTTTTTGGGCTACAACGCATTGCTGGAGGAAACAAACTACAACGATAATGCCGAAGCACTGGAAGATTGCGAGTTGATGCTGATACCTAAATCGGATTTTTATGCGCTGCTAAATACCAACTCGCAGGTGGCTAAGAGTTTTATCAAAATTCTTTCACATAACCTTGTGGAGCGCGAAGAGGCATTGATTAACTTAGCATACAATTCTCTGCGCAAGCGCGTGGCGAACGGATTATTATTGGTATATGACCGCTTCAAAAAGTCACCGGATGATAGACCGGGGCTGGAAATACCGCGCGAAGATCTGGCACAGGTAGTGGGCACGGCTACGGAGAGTTTAATTCGTACCCTCAGCGATTTCAAAAGTGAGAAACTAATCGAAATAAAAGACGGAAAAATTTACCTGCTTGATGAGAAGAAACTGAGAAATCTGCTTAACTGATATTATTCCCACACATCGCGGTCTGTCAAATCTGGTTCCGGCTCTTTATTTGCCGGAGCGCTCATTTCGTAACCCTCGCGGTTTTGCCGCTCTAACGTCCATGAGTCGGTAAGTGAAGTTTCAATCCACAGATTACCGCTTTTACGAAAAACCTGCACCGATAAGCCAAACAAGTTCCAGAACTTGTTTTCCAAATCGCTCACAGTATCAGAGGGTTTTATTTCCAGTACACCTTCGTTGTGATTTTTACGCACTTCACCCAGCTTTTTGTTTCGGTCAATTAATTTTGACTTGGGCAGTGCTCTCTTGTCGCAATGGGGTGCATCAAAAAATTCCAGCTTCAGGTAAGGAAACTCCTTAGTGAATTCTCTTTGAATTTCGCTAATAGTGCGCGCATCATGGATGACCGTTTTCATGGCAATTTATTTTTGGGTACAACAAGAGTGTTTGGTACAATCGGTTTTGCTAAATTCAGGACTGATTAACGGAATACCCAGATTTAGCCCCCGCAGTATCAGCAGCGCAGCCATTACGCTAACCAGCATAGGAACAGCGTTGCGAAATTTGCTCCTCCATGAGTTAATCACAGGGCCCGATACGAGCTGAATGGCGAGCATGGCAGGCGTTGTGCCTAAACCAAATAAAATCATGAAAAAGGCACCATGCCATACATCTCCGGTTGCCATGGCGCCGGCAATAGCTACATACACTAAACCGCAAGGCAATAGCCCGTTCAATAAACCAATCAGCCATATACTGCCGTAGGATTTTTTTTGCAGCCATGCGCCCAATAAAAGCTTAATGCGGCTTATTACAGGAGCTACTGCAGGAAGCAACGATAAGCGATTTTTCCATGATGCCGGTATTACAAAAAATGCTATTATCAATATGCCCATCGCAACCGAAAGCGCCTGCTGGTAACCAGCCAATACAAACCCTCGCCCCAGTAAACCGAATAAAGCTCCCAGAGTACCATATGTAATTGCCCTACCTGCGTTATACATCATTGCCCCATAAACCTTCATCAACGGACTATGCCCGGGTAGCGGCAGCATTAAAGCAATTGGGCCGCACATACCCAAGCAGTGCATACTACCCATCAAACCCAAAAGAATTGCTGCTGTAATTTCCATTTTCAGTAAATATTTATAGTGCCTTCGTTGTAATAAGTAACACCTCCTGCGTTCCAGTCTAACTTTAACTGATATACCCCGCGCTCAGCCGATGAGAGATCCAGGCGACATATCCCTGCAGTATCAGCGCTGCAGGAAAAGCGCAAATCATTTTTTGCTGACGAGGGTGAATATAACCATGCGGTAGCTGCGAGATTTTTTTCCAACACATTGCGCGGGAATTTGATGTACACGCTCCTACCATGCACATACCACTCAGGTTTTTCGGGGAGTGCAGCCGTTCTTTTTAATTTATCGAGGTGTTCCTGATACCGCAGCTCCTGCGCATAATAATCGGGCGTAACCAAATCATCATTTATCTCGTAGGTTTTTATAACTAAAAAGATGATGAATACAGCAAAACCTCCATACATCAATGCTAAGCCCCAACCCCAGTTAAGTTTTCTTATCATAGCTCATCCGTTTTTATTTGACATAAATGTGGTTTTTACTTCGTCAATCTTCTCCCCATTCACATATACACCTATTTTCAACGGTATTTTACGCTTTTTTAAATTCTGTTTCGGGATGTAAACGAAAAACACACCATCGCTCACTGACTCAGGTTTTACACTTATGGACTTACCAACTACAGCTATTTTGCCGTTCAGGTCACTGTTTTCAAGTTTTAGAACTACAGGCAAAGTTTTACGGGTTTTATTAACGAGTTTAATGTTGTATAAATTGCTTATCTGATCCCCGGGTTGTTCCTGATATAACATTCCCTGCGCGCGCATTACAGTGGTTTGTATATCCTTGCGGGTTACAAGCAGGGTTACGAGAACACCCGCGAGTAAAAACAAAACTACTGTATATGCAGTTGAGCGTACTGTCATGTGCCATTTATCCCCTTTACGGATACTGTTTTCAGAAGCATAACGGATAAGACCGGTTGGTCGTTTTATGCGGGTCATAATAGCATCGCAGGCGTCTATGCAGGCAGTACAATTTACGCACTCCATTTGTGTGCCGTTACGGATATCAATTCCGGTAGGGCAAACTTTTACACATTCGTAACAATCAATGCAATCGCCTTTGTGTTCGTCTTTTTGATGCCGGCTAATTTTGCCTCGAGGTTCACCACGTACATAGTCATAGGCAACTACCACTGAATTTGGGTCGAGAAGTACGCCTTGTAAGCGACCATAGGGGCAAACCATGATACAGGCCTGCTCCCTAAACCACCAATATACAAAAAAGAATACCCCTGTAAAAATCAAAAGCGGAATAAATATGCCTAAATGCGAACTGATTCCCTCGCGTATATAGGTAACCACATTGTCAATGCCCACGATATACGCTAAAAAGTAATTGGCTATTACAAATGATACAGTAAAAAAGACAATGAACTTTAACAGTCGTTTACCGATTTTTTCGGCATTCCATGGCATTTCGTGTAAACGCTTCTGTTTATCTGCATCCCCTTCAATCCAATACTCCAGCTTGCGAAACACCATTTCCATAAAAATCGTTTGCGGGCATACCCATCCGCAAAACAGCCTGCCAAATACCACCGTAAAGAGCACCACAAACACCATAAAAGTAAGCATGCCCAATGCAAATACGAAGAAATCCTGCGGCCAGAAGATGGCGCCAAATAGTATAAACTTTCTTTCTAATATATTCAATAGAAACAGGGGTTCTCCATTGACCTTTATCCAGGGTAATGTAAAAAATACTGCTAAGTACACCCAACTCAGTACCGTACGCGCGTTGTAGTACTTACCGGCCGGTTTTTTGGCGAAAATCCAGTTGCGCTTACCCTCTTTGGTAACCGTGCCGATGGAGTCGCGAAATGTTTCTGTAGCGGTTGACATATACACAGTTACTATTTATTTGCTACCGCTGTAGAGTCGGTTGTCGAGTTGGCTTGTACCGGCATGTACTCAATACCTTCGGGTTGTTTGGCGTTGGGTGGATTCGTACCTTGTAAAGAATAAATATAACTTACCACGTTTTTCATCTGAAGTGGGGTAAGGTCTGCCTGCCATGCTTTCATACCTTTAGCCGGCCAACCGTATTTTACACTCTTAAATATATCGGAAAGCGAGCCGCCATGCAGCCAGTATTTGTCGGTGAGATTAGGACCTACACCACCTTCGCCCTGCCCGCCATGACAAGCGGCACAGTTTGCTTTGTAAATTTCGGCACCTTCCAAAACACCGGCACTGTTAGCTAACGTTATGTTGTTTTCATCAACCTGATTAGCATTTTTGCGGTTGTATTCCTCAATTTGTATTTGTGCCAGATATACTTCTTTTTCATACTCCTCTTTACTTGAGGGCCCGTTGCCCAAATGATAATAAACCATATAAGCTATACCCCAGATGATACTTATGTAAAAACTGTATTTCCACCACGGAGGTAATTGATTATCTAATTCGCGAATACCATCATAGTTATGGTCAAATAGTATGTCTGCCTCTTTTTCAACTGCTACGCTTGCATTAAGATTATCGAAAAGTCGCGGCAGGGTTAAGGTAAACTTTACCGGCTCGGTTGCCGGCTCAGGTGAAATTTCACGGAGTGTTTTACGTATTGATAAAGTTAACCATATCAATGTTATAAACTCAATAAACAGCACAAATATTCCTGCAGAAACATCCCAAATAATCGGATAATGGCTGCTTGTCTGCTGCGTTTGAGCCGAAACCCCGGTAGCCGCGAGCAGCATGATTAGTAGTGCAATGGTTTTCAAAGCACCTTTTTCTAATTTTAATTTTACCAGAGAGACGTACACTTTACCCAGTAGATAAATGGCTATGAGCAACACTACACTACTGGCCATGATGACATATATCAAAATGTCGTTACGGGAGAAAGTTTGCTCTCCAACATTTTCGGCTTGTTGAGCATAAGCTACAACCGCCATCATCACACTTGCCAGGACACATATTGCTTTAATAATGTTTCTGTTCATGGTATAAGGGTTTAAAGGTTAATCCAAAGGGATACGAGCCATTTTTTCAATCTCCTTTCTATCGACAGCAAAAGCGTAGTAAATCATCGCTAAAAACACCGCAAAGAAGATGATGAGCGCCACCTTGGGGTAAATTTCCACATGGGATATGCCAACAGCGTATTTTTTAATAAATGACAACATACAACGGTTTTTTTTATTTATTTGATAAAGCCGTTTGTTCTCCTTTGATGTCCTTGCCGAGTCGTTGCAGGTAAGCTATCATGGCTATAATTTCTTTTGTTTCACTGCACTCTATGCCGTCCTTTTTCAGACGCGCCCTTATCTCACGCGCCTGCTTCAACAACTCTTCGTTAGCGATTTTATCATAACCATCATCATAAGGCACACCGAGTTTTTGCATCGCGCGGATTTTAGCGGCAGTGGTACTTGTATCTATGTCGCGTTCTATCATCCAGGGATAAGCCGGCATGATGGAGCCGGGGCTCATGGTAGTAGGGTCCAGCATGTGATTGTAATGCCAGCTATCAGGGTACTTGCCTCCTTCTCTGGCAAGATCAGGTCCGGTGCGTTTGCTACCCCATTGAAACGGATGATCGTAAACAAATTCTCCTGCTTTAGAGTACTCTCCGTAACGTGCCACCTCGCTTCGGAAGGGGCGTATCATTTGGGAATGACATACATAACAACCTTCTTTTATGTATAAATCTCGTCCCTGCAGTTCTAACGGAGTATAGGGTTTCACACTACTGATGGTAGGTATATTGGTTTGAATCAGAAAAGTGGGTATCATCTCAATTATTCCTCCGATTGCAACCAGCACAAGTGAAACTACTAACATTTGCACAGGGCGTCTTTCGATCCAGCGGTGCCAGTGCGCGCCGGCGTGTTCGGCCTCGTGTTTTGCTAATGCAGGGGCTTCAGTTTCCTCATTAGGGAGGAAATTGCCCTGGCGTATAGTTTTTACAAGATTATAAATACCTACCAAAGACCCGATTAGGTACAAGCCGCCGCCAAAGGCGCGGGTGATATACATGGGAATTATAGCGTTTACTGTTTCCAGAAAATTTGGATATTTCAACACCCCCTCAGGAGTAAACTGTTTCCACATGGAGCTTTGCGCAAAACCCGCCCAATACATCGGTATGGCATAGAACAAAATACCCAGAGTACCTACCCAAAAATGAATATTGGCAAGTTTGCGCGAGTAAAGTTGGGTCCGGAACATTAAAGGAACTAACCAGTACAATATTCCGAAAGTGAGAAAGCCATTCCACCCGAGCGCCCCCACGTGCGCATGTGCAATAGTCCAATCGGTGTAGTGTGATACGGCATTTACGTTTTTAAGTGAAAGCATCGGACCTTCGAAGGTTGCCATCCCGTATGCCGTAACAGCCACAACATAAAATTTTAATACCACGTCATCGCGTACTTTGTCCCATGCGCCGCGCAGGGTAAGCAGACCATTCAACATACCTCCCCAACTCGGCATGATGAGCATTACGCTGAAAACTGTGCCGAGAGATTGCGCCCAGTCAGGTAGAGCAGTATATAGCAGATGATGAGGGCCTGCCCATATGTAAATGAATATGAGCGCCCAAAAGTGTATAATGGATAAGCGATATGAATACACCGGACGCTCAGCGGCTTTGGGCAGGAAGTAATACATTAAGCCCAGATAGGGTGTGGTAAGAAAGAATGCAACAGCATTGTGACCATACCACCACTGCACAAGTGCATCTTGTACACCGGCATATAAACTATAACTCTTGAGCCAGGAAATTGGCAATTCCAGAGAGTTTACAATATGCAACATGGCCACTGTTACCCATGTAGCAATGTAAAACCAGATAGCCACATAGAGGTGACGCTCGCGGCGGGTAAGTATAGTACCAAACATATTGATGCCGAAAACCACCCATACCAGCGTTATCAGTATATCGATAGGCCACTCAAGCTCTGCATATTCCTTACCTGTGGTAATGCCGAATATGAGTGTCACGGCTGCCAGCACAATAATCAATTGCCATCCCCAGAAATGTATTTTACTGAGTAAATCACTCCACATACGCGCTTTGCACAGGCGCTGAAGCGAATAATAAACACCCATAAAAATTCCGTTCCCTACAAAGGCAAAGATTACTGCATTAGTATGTAGCGGACGTAAACGCCCAAATGTGGCCTGCTCTATGAAATTGAGCTGGGGGATTACCAATTGCAGGGCTATCAATACCCCCACCAACATCCCTACTGCGCCCCAAATGAACGCAGCGTAACCGAAATTTCTCACACTGGTATTGTCGTAGCTGAACTTTTCTATTTGTTGCATAGTTTATGGTTTTGGGTTATCAGATGCAGAATTGGGTTTGTCGAAAAGTATTCGTACAGAGGGGGTATAATCATCATCAAACTGCCCGTGAATTACACTGTATATAAACGCTGCTAAAAATCCTATGGCGAATACCAAACTAAAACCAATCAATACGTACATTACACTCACGGTTATATATTTAATGAGGCAAAACTGTATTACACTTCTGTTTTAGGGGATGACCTTAACGGGTCAGGAAATTGATTTTTATCAGGTGTTGCCCTTTTATCAAAATCTTCTCTTGGCCAATTTCGAAATGCCCAAAAAGCAGAACCGAACGTTGTAAACAGGATAATAGTTACAGAACTTAGCGGCATAAGAACCGCTGCTACCAGAGGGCTCATGGTGCCTTTAACGGCAAAATACAATCCCACAACATTATACAACAATGAAATAGCAAAACTCACCTTTACTATGCTGACAGCCCGCCGCGAAACCTCTATCACATACATGATATTCCGGAATTGGCTTGCTTGAATAATACCATCGCATGCCGGTGAAAAATTGTTCACATCATCACTGATAACTATACCAACATCGGCCTGTTTGAGTGCGCCTGCATCGTTTAAACCGTCTCCCAGCATCATTACGGTCTTACCACTCTCGCGAAGTTGCCGTACTACTGCAAGTTTATCGGCCGGTTGCTGCCCAAAGTATAAATTTGATGCATCAAAATATTTGCTCAAGAAATTTCTCTCTGCATCATTATCACCGCTTACTACATACACATTGAAATACCTCCGCAAGGCGCCTATAAGATTTTCAAACCCGGGTCTGTATTCATTTTTTACCAGATAGTAACCGAGCACTTTTCCATCTATGCCTACGTACACTTTTGATGCATGCCTGAAATCTGAAGCGGGCGATACTCCCGGATAATTATCTCCATAAAGATACTTTTTAGAACCAATACGCACACAATGCTCGTCTATCCATCCCTCAATACCTTTGCCTTCTTCTTCTTTAAAATGTTGTGTGGGAATTGTTTTTACTCCTGCAAGGTAATCATAAATTCGTTTGCTTAGTGGATGTGAGGAATGGTATGTTAGGGATCTAACCAGTTGTTTTTCATAATCTGTCAGCGGGTGGGCATCCTTCCCATCAGGTATAAATTCCACTCGTGATGTTTTAGTATATGTGAGAGTTCCGGTTTTATCAAATACTATGGCGTTTATTCGGGCAAGTATTTCAATTACTATTGCATTTTTCAGATAAATCCCATACCGTGCAAAAAGACGCAGTATATTACCAAAGGTAAATGGTGAAGAAAGTGCCAGTGCGCACGGACACGTGATGATGAGTACAGATGTAAACGCATTGATTGCTTTTTCCCTGTCGGTGTTCCACCAGTAAGCGGCTGCTGCAAACGCTATGCTTAGTACTAAAGGAGTAAACCAACGGCTTACCCGGTTAGCCATAGTACTTACCGTATTGTCCTGTGATTTTGTAAACACCGAATCATTCCACAATTGCGTGAGGTAGCTGTGTGAAACATCTTTTAGTACTTCAACTTCAATAGCACTACCTACCTGCTTACCACCTGCATAAATTATTTCTCCAATACGGCGGCTCACTGGCGTAGCTTCCCCTGTAACGAAACTGTAATCAATGTTTGCACTGCCTTTAACGAGTAATGAATCGGCAGGAATTAATTCCATGTTGCGCACCAGGAGGCGCTGTCCGGTTTTCAGTCGCGTTAGCGGTATCGTTTTTTCTTCCCCATTTTCCATTACGGTGACTGACACCGGAAAGTAAGAACGATAATCGCGCTCAAACGACAAGTTGTCGTAAGTTTTGTTTTGAAACAAACGCCCGGTAAGCATCAGCAGCACCAAGCTTGCCATGGTATCAAAATATCCTCCGCCATGTAGCCAGAAAACATCATAGGTACTGCGCAGAAACATGACAATGATTCCCAACACAATAGGGAAATCCATATTCAGTATGCGTTGACGCAACCCACCCCAGGCGGAAATGAAAAACTCAGAGGAAGAATAAAATAGTACCGGAAGCGACAAAGTGAAGTTGAGATATCCGAAGAACTTGCGCATGGGCGAATCTGCAAGTACATCAATTCCCAGATATTCCGGGAACGAAAGCAGCATGATATTTCCAAAAGCAAAAAAGGCAACTCCGATTTTAAGCAGATATGAGCGCAATAGGTTACTTTGCACTTTTTCTCCTAAATCACTTAGCTGAATAACCGGTTCATATCCAACACGGCTCAGCATTTCCACAATTTGGCGAAGGGTTACTTTATTATGCTGAAAGGTAATGGTTACCTCGCGCCTCCCGAAATGAACTACACTTCTTATTACTCCCGGGAGTAACCTGTAAAGATTTTCGAGCAGATAGATACAGGATGAACAGTGAATCTGCGGCAGATAGAGGGTTACGATTGATATTTCTGAGTTGGTAAAATGTATTAACTTTTGTAATACACTTTCATCATCCAAATACGCATAACGATGACTTTGCGCGGTATGGTCTTTGCGGGAAGTACCTGGCGCTTCGTTATAGTTGTAGTAGCTGCAAAGTCCGTTTTCGTTCAGTATTTCATAAACAGTTTTACACCCCTCACAACAAAAGTTATGGTCATGAGCGCGTACTATCTCAACACATTTATCTCCACAGTGATAACACCGGGTATCCTGCAGCGTACCTACCTCGTACATTCCTTGTTATCTTTACGAATTCGGGAATGTGATTAGTAGGTCTTTGAGGTATTGACTCCCAGTACATCATACAATGGGCACCAGCGTAATAAAGCCGTCATAAAAAAAATGGTTGCAGGCAGCATCAACCACCAAACAGGTCCGCCGTAAATAATACTTGCGCTAAGCGCCATTACAAATAAGAATGTACGGAACCATCCGTCAAATGCACCGATGTTTGTTTTCATAACTTTCAGTTTTGTCGTAGCAAAACTGCCGGTGCGCGGCCCGGAAAAACATGACCGGATTCAAACCGGAATATGATATTGGTCAGTTATGTGGAAAATCGGGTGGCAAATTCGAGGCGCCTAACTTTTTGAGATAATCACCATCCCCAACAATACTATGGAAATACCGGTGAGACGCAACAGTGTAATATTTTCCTGAAAAAGCCAGTAACTGAGCGCTATTACCGCTACATACGATAGCAATGAGAAGGGATAAACATAAGAAAGCTCGAACTTTGTTAATACTAAAATCCAGGTGATAGAGCCGATACCAACTGCTGCTATAGCTGATATTACCCAAGGGTTCAGCAAAAAGTAAAAAAGAAATTTTACCTTCTCGTTGGCTTGCTCCGGCAAAGGCCCGGCCAGTTGGAGTTGCCACTTCAGTATAATCTGGCTGTAAGTGACCACCAGAATGTTTAAGAACAAATACAGGTATCCGATGTTCATGCTATCAGAATTCTTTGATGACGGAAATAGTGAAATCATATTCATTGTAATCGTGATATAAAGCTACGTTGCGCGACAAGTTTCGTTTACAGAAATCAAAAATCTGCCCGGGATTAGTGTAGTAAAGCTCCGGTTTCATGTATTCTTTATCGGAATAACTGGTGAGGCAGTTAAATGAAATACCTTTACGGCACATGGCATACATTGTTTTAACTGTGCTTGTAATGTATTCATACCATTCCTGGTCGGGCACCTCAAATTTAAGGTTGAATATGCCGCTAGCGAATACATAATCGGCATGCTCCATTTCATTTGCATGTTGAATCAGTTTAATTTTTACATTTGGCACATCTTGAAACTTTTTGCTTGCCTCCTCCACCATTTCGGGGAGAATGTCGTAGCCGTAATACGTGAACTTTATTTCTGGAAAGTGATTAGAAAAAAAAGTGTAAAAGCCCGCTAAACCGCACCCCAGATCGTTGATGGTAATATCATCAGTAAAGTGAAATGAACGCAAAAATTGCTGAAACCGTATCTCCTGAGCGTAGGTGTTTTTCCATCCTACCTTTGTAGATTCCTGTTGCGTATTTTGTAGATTGGAGTAATAATTTTTTGAAGTTTGTTTAATCCTTTCAATTAATTTCATCGGTGGTTTTTTTAATAATGTAAAGCGGACGATTTTTGACTTCAACAAAAATTTTTGACAAGTATATAGATATTATGCCTAATAATAAAATAATTAAACCACCCACCATCCAGATAGAGGCAATAATACTACTCCACCCCATCGCTGTGGACATATCGGCATAAAACGAATGAATTATGACGTATAAAATGTATAGTGTTGATATGATAAATGTTATCATTCCGATATAAAAAATGATGTAAAGCGGTTTGTTACTTAATGATGTAATGGTCTCAATAGCCATTTTAAGTTTTTTTGATAATGTGTAGGTGGTGCTTCCCTTATATTTCTTGGTAGTGGTTACCCCTAATTGTTTATAGCCGGCCAATAGGAATATACCCCAAATTTCCAGTGATTTTTCGGGATATGTCGTGACACTTTGAACGTATCTGCTGCGCATAATGCGGGCCGTTAAAGTGTTAGAGGGGTATTTTACATCCAAAAACAGGTCGAGAAAATCATAAAACAATTGTCCGGATATACGTTCAAAAAAATTTCCTTTTCTTTTTTCCTGAATACCGTATATCACGTCAACATCTGCATTTGCGGCATCTGAGCGGTATTTCCAGAACTCTACCAGAAGCTCCGGATCTTCTTCCAGGTCGCAATCAATAAGAAATACCCAATCACCTTTGGCAGCTCTCAGTCCCGCCATTATAGCATTGTGGTGGCCGAAATTACGCGACAGGTCAATCAGTTTTACCCTCGGATTTTCTTTATGAAACTGCAGTATTACGGACGCAGAGTCATCCGGTGAACCATCATTTACGAATAACATTTCGTAATCGGTAACACCTATCCTACGAATAGCGTCCAGTGTTCTGTTGTAAAACTCTTTAAGATAAGGTTGGGAGTAATACATGGTGGTTACAACCGATAGTTCCATAACAGACAAGTTAATCTTTACGTAGTTGGCAATAACATACGCGCCTTATGGTGATAAAATACATCACAAACATAGATAATATTGATAATATTTAAAGTGATATAAATTTATCTGCATATTTACCTTGCCGAAATACGATATGACCTTTTTAAGTAAACCCTTTCCTGCTTTCCTGCGTAATACGGGATTAGCAAGCGGAGTTGTTCAATTAACGCTGTTTTTGTTCACTATCAGTTTGTTCCAACCCTACTTTGAAACCAATGATGACGTAAGTATGATGCTGATGGCGGCGGGCAGGTTGATAGTTGAACAACCAACTGAACATATAGCCATAACGAGTTGTATGGTTTTGGGCTGGGTGTTAAAAATGCTTTACGCTCTACTTCCAAAGCAGCCCTGGTATGGTATCTTGTATTTCGCACTACTGAATGTGAGTTTCATTATCATTCTGCAATCGTTGATTTGCAGAGCAACCACCTGGGGTGGATTTGCAGTGTTGTTGTTTCTGTATTTGATATGGTATGCGTTATTTGGAGTTGAAAATACGGTTATTATTCAATTTACCCGACTTGCCGGATTGCTGGGTTTTGCTGCAGGGTTGCTCTTGTACATCAATTTGTCAAACCACAGAAATGACCTGACTAAAACAGGATATATAAAACCCTTGATAGCTATTTTTTTACTGGTACTTGCATCGTCTATTAGAATTTCATCGGTAATCTTTGCTATTTTACTATTGGTAACAACACTTGAATTTTATCAATTCAATCTGTCATCGTTAAAAAAAATTATCCTGACAAGAGGAGCCATTCTGTTATTTACTCTATTGCTGATGCTCTCAGCAGAATACTTTTACCAATACCAACTAAGAAGATGGAATGTGTTTTTTGATGAGGAGTACAATCTGCGTACACTGGTGGACTTCAACTCGCTGGAGGTTTCGGGCGAAAAAGAAAAACTACTGAAAAAACTCGGTTGGTCTGAAACCGACTATCAGCTCGTTATGAGCTTTTTCTTTCTTCATCCGGCGGCTACTACACCTGCCGTAGAAACTATCTTTGATGCCATCGGCACCCAACAACTAATCAATAAAAAGCAGCTGTCACTCAAAAATCTGCAGCATCCACAATATGACAGCCGGTTGCTGCTAATTTGTGTTGTTTGTTTAATGTATGCCCTATTTACGACCGGCCGTTTGCAAAATTTAATCGTTGGGATTTTGTGTGGTTTAGCTATGCTTAAGCTGTTATTGTTCATGACAACTATAACCATGAAAATACCTCCGCCAAGAGTACTAGGTTTTGCCTACGGTTCGTTGGCAGCCGGCATTGTATTTCTAACAAGCCGTAACACCGGTATTTACAACCTTAATCCCCGCCCCTTTTTGCTGCTCTGCAGCGTTTTCTGCTTTCTGCTGGTCGTTTACTTCGCTAGGAACGAATTATTGCGCATATACGCATCATCTAAAGAGCGGCTACACCAAAATGAGTTGCTTAAGCAAACTTCCTATATATTTTCAGGTGATATGTATATCAGTTGGGCGAACGGTTTCCCATATCAGTGGATTCAACCGTGGGATGATCTGAGCGTTTATCAATCTAAAATAGTAAGCAGTACTAATCTTTATCCAAATGCTCTAAGTATATGGAAAAGCGCCGGAGTAAACGACCCTTGTCTTACAATAATGAATGGAGATACTCCCGTATTTATCCGGCGCTATTCTGATTTGTACGCAAAAGACAGAATTGAACTGCTGAAACGATATTTTCGGGAAAAGTACCTCACAGAAACCGAACACCAAATTCTTTCTTCAACCGAATACTATCTTTTAGTGAAATTTAAACCTAAATCGTAAAAGGTATTACTAAAAGTAGATTTTTAATTACCAAACCGGTTCTTTTTACATGTGCTTATATGAGTGTGGTTACTTGCGGGTCGGCCGCCCAA
>JANWXI010000051.1 GCA_025057415.1 Chitinophagales bacterium | reverse complement strand
CTACAATAAAGTGACGATTAAAGGCAATGTACAGATTGAAAATTACCAGCAGAAGGAAGTTGTGATTGATGTTAAGAAATTTGTAAACGGTTTTGTGAATTCCGTAAGTGATGGCGGCAAATCCACAAAACTCAATACTTACAACTTAAACAACCCGCGTACCGAAATAAAGTGGGAAGTAAAAGTAAGCGCCGGCCAAAAGAAAAGTATCACTTACGAGTATGATGTGTACTTTCAACCCTGATGGTATTGGCTGACACAAAACTATAACCGCACATTTGTGTGCGACACATTAGTTCAGTCGCAACGTTATCCGGCTTTAGTGCACACAAATTATTTGTGAACATATTATAGTGTGCCTTTAAACCTTTATGATAATAAGCATCTAAAGTCCTATTATTGCCATTGGTGTATCGTTTATTTGTTGTAGCGTTGATTATGGCAGCCGCTTTACCATCCTGGTCGCAGGGGGTAATAGTGAGCGGTGAGGTGATAGATTTAGCTTATTCTGCCCCTGTACCGGGGGCTAAGGTCACCCTTATAGGATTACCTGACACATCGCGCAAGGTTGTAACATCTACCGATGATTCCGGCAAGTTCACATTCAACCAAATTACGGGCGGTAAATACATTTTAGAAATTACAAGTATGGGATTAGAAACACGCAAAAAAGTGATTTTGGTGGAAGATAAACCCCTAACGCTGGGTAAAATTTATATGCGCGAGGCAGAAAAAACATTGAAAGATGTAGAGGTAACAGCCACGCAAAAACGCCTGGATGTAAAAAATGACACCATTGAGTACAATGCCAATGCCTTTAAGGCAAACCCCGATGCTACGGCAGAAGATTTGGTTAAGAAAATGCCGGGAATAACCGTGCAGGGAAATACCGTTAAGAGCCATGGCGAGGAAATTCGCAGAGTTACCGTGGACGGGCGTACCTTTTTCGGGGATGATGCTTCGGCAGCGCTCAAAAATCTGCCGGCTGATGCCGTGGACAGAGTTCAGATTTTTGACGGGCTTAGCGACCAGAGCGCTTTCCACACATTTGATGACGGCTCTTCGCAAAAACAAATGAACATTGTTACCCGGGCTGGCATAAACAAAAGCGTCTTTGGCCGCCTGTATGCAGGTGCAGGTTACATAGATGCACTCCGATATAACGCCGGCGCTACGATTAACTGGTTTGACGGAAACAGACGGCTCACTTTCCTCACAATGCACAACAACGTAAACGAGCAAAATTTTTCCATGCAGGATTTAATAGGTATCGGTGGAGGATTGAGTAGCTTTGGCGGAGGCGCCATGTTCCGCTCTGGCGGCAGAGGCGGGCGTCAGAACTTACAGGGCAGCGGCTTTATGGTGGGAAATGCCGACGGAATAAACACTACACGTGCCGCAGGCATCAATTACACCGATATAGCCGGCAAAAAGAAAAATCTCAGATTGACCGCAAGCTACTTCTTTCACAATTCATCAAACGAAACATACCGCGAAGTAGCCAGGCGTTTTTTCAACCGGGGAGACAGCTCCATCCATTACAGCGAAATCGCTGAATCTGGAGCCCTAAACTTCAATCACAGATTTAATCTGCGTTTGGAATATTTCATTGACACCTTAAACAGCATTACTTTCTCGCCCCGTTTCAATATTCAGGACAATCGCCCATTCTCTGACTTTACAACTGAAAACCGCCTGGCTGGCGGTGATTTGCTTAGCGGTAACATCAACCACCAGGACGCACGCCATTTCGCTTACAACGGAACGGCTGATTTACTGTACTCGCACCGTTTCAAAACCCAGTGGCGAACGCTCTCTCTCGGGCTCACCTTCCATGCAAACAACCGGCTCTCCGATACAAAACTTCTTTCCCGGCAAATCACCGATGGCCCCGCAAACGGCAACCCGATTGACCAGACAGGCGACCTGCTGAACCAAAATTACTCTGCTACTGCAAATTTCAGTTTTACTGAACCTATCGGCTCTAACGGCATTATACTCTTCACCTATAACCCCACCTACAACTTTGGCGAGTCAGACAAGAAAACCTTCAACTACAACATAGTCACCGGCGCTTATGACGACCCGGAAATACCCCTCACCAACCACTTCTTCAACGACTACCACGTACAACGCGGTGGTTTCAACTACAAATACCGCGAAGGCAAAGTCATCGTAACCTTTGGCGGCAACGGTGAGTATGCCTGGTTGCGCGGCAAACAGTATTACCCCCAGTCATTTCAATTACAGAAATCATTCCTGAACTTTCTGCCCACGGCTTCTTTTCAATACAAAATTTCTGCCACCAGCAGCTTTCGGCTCAACTACCGCACCTTTACAGCTCCCCCCACGGTGCAACAACTGCAAAACGTGATTGACAACAGCAATCCGCTCTCGCTTACAACCGGTAACCCCGACTTAAAACAAAATTACACCCATTCGGTGTTTTTGCGTTTCAATGTAGCTAATACCCAAAAAAGCAAAATGTTTTATGTGTTTTCATCTTTCAGTTTAACGCAAAACCACATTACCAATACGATTATCATTGCTAAGAATGATACGATGATCAATGGCATTCGTCTGCCCCGCGGGGCGCAACTCTCCATACCCATCAATATCAATGGCCAAATGAATGCCTTCACGCACAGCACATATTCCGTACCTTTCAAAAAAATTAGATCAAATATGAGTATTACCGGCGGGCTTAATTTTTACCGTAATCCGAGTTTGATTAATGAAGTGAAAAACCTGTCATACAACATATCCCCCAACGCCGGCATCACACTCTCCAGCAACATAAGCGAAAAACTTGACTTTACCCTTAGCTACAACGCCTCTTACACCCTGGTCCGTAACACAATTCAAAAGGTATCTGATAACGACTATTTCAACCACACAGCATCTTTTCGTTTCAACTGGCTTTTTTGGAAAGGTTTTGTTTTCAACACCAATGTAAGCAACCAGCTATACACCGGACTGTCTGAGGGTTTCAATCAAAATATCGTACTGTTACATGCAGCGCTCGGCTATAAGTTTTTAAAAGATAAGTCGCTCGACTTCCGCATAAGCGTGAATGACATTCTGAATCAAAACCGCGCCGTTAACCGCTCCGTTACCGAAACATACGTAGAGGATACCCGCACCGTAATCTTACAGCGCTATTACCTCGTTACACTCACTTACAATCTCAAACACAAATTAGGCAGCAAAACGCCCGCTCAACCCTGAGTTTTATTCGTGAGTTACCTCTAAAAAATTTTAAACAAAACAAAGCCAGATACATTTATAAAACGTGTCGTTTAATTTAGCCAAGTAACGAACTATGTATATGATGAATAAGTTGTATGTATTTTTCGTTTTCTATTTACCATTCGTTATTGCCCTGGCGCAGTTGCCTCCCGATGTAGAAAAGGCAAAATTCTGCAAAGGCATGAAACAGGTACTTGAGAGCGGGCGGCACGAAAATTTCGAGTCCATCACAGGTGCCGAAAAGCAAAGCTCCTGGCTGCCTGTTCCCGGATATACCATTCACCTGCCCCGCTTCCCGATAATTTACGTAGATAAAGACAGCCGGTTTGTGGCAAAAACAAACATCAACATGGATTCTCTCACAGCCGCAGCGCAACTACTCTCCTACCGCGATTACGTAATGCAGTGCCTGGATACGGCAGAGTGGAAACCCGGGGAAATTATCACCGGTGATATAGCAGAAACCCCTTTTTTTACTGAGCATCAGGTATATCCCGTTATCAGCAAAGAATTTAAACTTCACGTAGCGAACGTGCGGCTGACCGACAAAGTATATTCCATTCTGTTTTACATTCGCAGAAGATACTGATACATGAAATACTCCTTTCTGCTGCTACTCCTATCTGCACTTACGGTTGCCCGTGCGCAAAGTTTGCTGGAACAGAAAAAAACATACACACGTGCCGATACACTTCGCGGTACGCTGCTGCCCGAGCGCGCCTGCTATGACGTAACGTATTACGAATTAGACATAACCCTCGACACTGCCGGACGCTCACTTTCCGGCAGTGTAAAATTTTATTTCAATGTGTTGCGCGATTTCAAAACACTGCAATTTGATTTATTTGAAAACATGCAGATAAGCGCCGTAGAGCATAACGGCAAGTCCCTCCCCTATCGCAGAGAATACAATGCTGTGTTTGTTGATATGCCGATGGTTTTTGAAGAAGGCACCACGGGCGAATTCACGGTTCGGTATTACGGCAAACCTACCATTGCCAAACGGCCCCCCTGGGATGGTGGTTTTGTATGGACTTACGACCGCAACGGAAAGCTCTGGGTAGCAGTTGCCTGCGAAGGAATTGGCGCCAGCTTATGGTGGCCCAACAAAGATTATCTGGGCGATGAGCCCGACAGCATGCGCATCCGGTGCAATGTACCGAACGGATTGCGATGCATTGCCAACGGCACCGATGAGGGCAGTGTAGAACTACCAAACGGCACCACCACATACCGTTGGAAAGTCAGCTACCCCATCAATAATTACAACGTAACCCTCAACATTGGCGACTACGTACAAATACACGATATATACGTATCAACCGATGGCGA
This sequence comes from Chitinophagales bacterium, assembly GCA_025057415.1. Taxonomy (GTDB): domain Bacteria; phylum Bacteroidota; class Bacteroidia; order Chitinophagales; family LD1; genus Bog-950. The sequence goes on along the minus strand of JANWXI010000051.1, from coordinate 17,927 downwards.
CACACTCGATCTGGACTATTATGTTTTGAGTTACAACCGCGAAAAAGCTCTGAAACATTTTGAGCAGGTAAAACCCATGCTCGCCTGTTACGAAAAATATCTCGGCAAATATCCGTTCTGGAACGATGGCTACGCGCTGGTCGAAACGCCTTACCTCGGCATGGAACATCAGGGCGCCATTGCCTACGGCAATCGTTATCTCACCGGCTACGCCGGCTTCGACCACTCGCGCATCGGGCTAAATTTCGATTACATCATTATTCACGAAACCGGCCACGAGTGGTGGGGCAACTCTGTGAGTTGTTACGACATTGCCGACATGTGGATACACGAAAGCTTCTGTACTTACACCGAAGCCATCTACGTAGAGTGCCTCCACGGTTACGACACAGCCCTTCGCTACATCAATGCCGTAAAACCCACCGTGGGCAACCAAAAACCCATCGTAGGTGTTTATGGAGTAAACGAGGAAGGCGATGGCGACATGTACGCCAAAGGCATGCTGTTCCTCAACACCCTGCGCCACATATTCAACGATGATGAAAAATGGTGGAGTACCATCAAATTCATGGCCGACAAAGCATTCCGACTCTCCAACATCGGCTACGATGACGTGGTCAACTACTTCTGCCGCGCCGGCAACGCCAACTTCCGCCCCATCTTTGAGCAATACCTAAAGCATCCAAACATCCCCACCTTAGAGTACAAACTCAAAAAAAACGGCAAAAACAATTACCAAATCACCTACCGCTGGCAAGCCGATGTAAGCGACTTTCGCATGCCCGCAATTATCAGCACCGGTAAAAATACCACCACCCGTCTCGAAGCCGACACACAATGGCAAAGCGCCAACATCCCCCTCAAAAAAGAAAGTGAACTCCGCATACGCACCGACCTCACATACATACATGTAAAAAAAATTAAATAACTACACGCTGTGTACATAACGGAATAATTCTATGAATTTATCGTTCTTTTTTTGGGGGTGCCCCCGCTGCCAAGCGCTGCAAGGCAGCGGGGTCGGGCTGGCTACGGGGTGCGCTTCGCTCCCGTGCTCCACTTCGTTACGCACCGCTTCGCTCCGCTCGCGCCCTTCGCATCCCTCACCCGACCATTTATAGTTTACGCATCCGATAAACCTATGACTGGCTTCTTCGCTTATATCAGTCCGTCTATTTTTTGAGTATTGTTTAGTATTATCGTCTTCACTCCTCTCCTGCTTTATCTTAGCTTTAAAAAAATACCTATTACATCTCACCCATGCGTATTTAATACAAACCAACTCACCAAAAACAATATTGCTCTTTATTTTCAATATCGTTCACCTCAAATACCCGATTACCTTTCATTGCGTTACCCGCATACCTACCGTACATGACAAAAATCATCTTTAGATTAAATCTAAATAATTTGGAAATATCCAAACGCTCAATACATTTGCACCAAACCCTATTTAGAAACAATCTAAATAAAACCTTATTTTGTGCTGATTGCCTCTGGTTCGTCTGTATTTATGTTTACTATCATACGTTCTTCTAAAACAGCATGCCCGGCGGTGTGCAACATGCGCAAGCGCAAATGCTGTAAACGTTACAAGGAGAGTAAACGGTGCAAACGATGTCCTAAAAAGTAACGTATTGTATTCCTCATCATAACCAACACACCTTATGAGCCAGAAAAAATTCGTAGCCATTAACTACATTCAGTGCAACGATGATTACCGCGAGCGGTTTGAGCAACTTTTTGCTACCCGTGCTCATGCCATTGACCGCATGCCCGGTTTTTATGAAATGCACGTGTTAAAACCAAGCGATGAAAACGGCAATTACCTGATAATGAGTTTTTGGGAGAGCGAGGAGCACTTCAAGGCATGGACAAACTCACCCGAGTTCATTGAAGGCCACAAGCGCGGTTTTGCCGATATTGCCAAAGCCAAAGCCGAGGGAAAGGAGCCGCCTATGAAATCTACATTTAAAACCTACACCGTTATCGCCAACTAAGCATGCAACCTCAACCCGATAATGGCCAAAAGTGGAAACTTTGGCTAAAGCGCGCCGGCTTGGTGGGTTTTTTGTTTTTTCTCATCAAAGGCCTTGTGTGGATAGGCGTTGCACTGGTTTTGTGGATGGGGTTCAAAAAGTAACCCTACATTACATTTACTGAAATGATTGGTAGCATAAGTGCATTGCTGGCATACGTTTGTTAGCTGATTTACAGTAATTTACAACTTGCTGATAGCATTTTTCAAGGCATCAAAGTTTACCTGTACGCCCGGGTTGGCTGTTTCCTCTGAGTAAGCCACAACCCCGGAGCGATCTACAACAATAACGCCGCGCTTAGCTACCCCCTGCATACCAAATACAAAATCTGCCATGTACATGTCGTAGTCGCGTATCATTTTTTTATTGAAATCTGACAAAAGCGGAAAGTTGATACCGTTCTGCTCTTTAAACACAGCCAACGAAAAGGGCATGTCCACCGAAACGCCCACCACATCTGCGCCCAGTTGGTTGTAAAAACTAAGTTCATCGCGGCTGGAGCAAAGTTGCTGAGTGCATACGCCCGTAAAGGCAGCCGGGAAAAAGTGGATGACTAAAATCTTACCCTTGTAGTCGTTGAGCGAAACTTCCTTTTTGTCAGAACTGATGAGCGTAAAGGCAGGAGCTGGGGTACCCACAGGTAAAGCCATAGAACTTTAATTTAATAACCCAAAACAATCGTTTTTTAAGAAAGTTCCAAATAATTTTTGCAACCAAATAACACCCGTAATTGTCTTACAGGTAGTTTAGTTTTTAAGGGTTAAACGGGGGAACCTCCCGCCTGCGGCGGTGAGGTTCTTTTTTTAACTGTTTTGCATGTTTACAAATTCCCTTAACTTCGCTACGTTTTTACCAAAATCAAAATTCATGAAAAGAACATTACTCCTACTTCTTTCAGCTATGGCAGCAACGGTTAACGCTCAGATTTTAAACAATGACTTTGAAAACTGGGCAACTGACACCATTTATTTTCCCGGCTCCAGCACCGTTCCGCCCGATACATTCACGGCTTTTAACCCGCTGTATTGGACCACTTCCAACTCTATATCCGGTGCCGATTCGTTGGGAGGTGTGTTTTTTGTAAGCCGCACCACCGATAGTTACAGCGGCAGCTATGCCGTGCGCATGGTCACCGACTCAATCAAGCTACCGTTAATACCGAATTTCCCCGCCACCAAACTCACCATCCCGGGATTTATCGTAAACGGCAAATTTCCCGTTAAAGCCGAGTCGCTTGTAACCAGCGGTGCGGTTATTTCACCCATGGCATTTAAAGATGCCGGGCAACCGATTAACCAACGGCTGGGGAAAATTAAAGGTTACTATAAATACGCACCGCAGTTTATACCAGGCACAAATTCAAACGACACCTGCGTGGTATGGGCAGTATTGCGCAAAGGCCAAAAAGAAGTAGCGAACGCTATTTTTAAGAGCACCACGAATACAGGCGGTAACTACTTACCTTTTGAAGCTGACTTCAATTATTTAGCTTGCGATATACCCGATACGCTCGTGGTATTTTGTGCTTCCAGCGTTCCTAATGTAGCTGCCATCATTGGAGGCGGAAGCTCAGGTTTGATATCCGGAAGCGACCTGCGCATAGACAGTTTGTATTACACATCGGTTCCCAACAATTTCAATTTTGCCCCTGTGGCTAATAACGACCAGGACACCACATTTAAAAACACTCCCAAAACCATTCAAATTAAAGCTAACGACAGCGACTGTAACGATAACCTCACCAACCTTACCATCAACATAGTACTTCCACCCAACAGCGGCAGTGTAAACGTTTCGCCCAGCAATGCTTTTGTAGTTTACACACCTAACAATAACTATGTAGGCGTTGATGAATTCTTTTATACCCTCAGCGATGGTTCAAGCACATCATCCCCTGCGCGTGTCCGCGTACTGGTGCTCGATGGCGCAGGCATAGCCAATGAAAACCTCATTGCCGTAAATATGTACCCGGTGCCTGCCGCTGACCTCCTTCATGTTAGCTACGAGTATCCGCTGCCAAGCATCATCACCGTTACAGATGCTATCGGTCGTCAGGTGCTCCGTACAAGTCATCAAAATGGCTACGCTACTATCCAAACAACAACATTGACAAACGGTATTTACTTTATTCACATAACGGATATCCGCAACACAACACTTGCCAAAATGAAATTTGTTGTGAACAGATAAATCCGCTGTTTCTTACATCCTGACAATATAATACGCCCGTACACCCAAAACACAGTGTACGGGCGTTTTTTTATATCAACCTGTATTGCTGTGATTAACTAATCATTCATTGCAGCGTACTGTATTTGTTTGGTAATTACTTTCCATATTTTTATGTAAACATTTTTCATGTATGAAATTTGAAAATAAAAGAGAAAAAATAGTTCCGTTTCGCCTGTTTCTGATTCGCATGGGTATCTATACGATGGTTTCTGCAGGTATCGTGGTAATTTCTATACTGGCAGGAACAATTGGCTATCATCACTATGCACAGTTAACCTGGATAGATAGTTTCCACAATGCCTGTATGATACTTACCGGCATGGGGCCTGTAGCTGTAATGAATAGTAACGCGGCTAAAATTTTTTCTTCTGTTTATGCCTTGTATAGCGGCGTGGCTTTTCTCAGCACAACCGCAGTTTTCTTTGCTCCGTTAGTACACAGAATATTACATATACTACACGTAGAGGATTAATTAACCGAAGAGTCAACTGCCTTCGTTCTACTTTATTCCCATAAATCACATACTTTGTTCCTGTAAAATTCTAACAAATCATATCATTATCTCAAACTCAAAAACCTAACCCATGCGTCAGGAAATTATTTATGCATTTATATCCATGGCGGCCGCGGGTGTTACATCCGTCATCGCAAAACATGGATTGAGAAATGTGAGCGGTGATGCGGGGCTGTTTGTCCGCACCATGTTTGTCGCATTGTTTGTAACCCTCAATCTTATCGTTTTCGGATACGCAAAAGAATTGCAGCGCCTCACGCGTACCGATGTGTTATTTTTAGCCGGCTCAGCCGTAACCACTTCCATATCGTGGATTTTTTATTACAAAGCCATTAAAACCGGCAACGTGAGCGAAGTGGCGCTCATTGACAAAGCGAGCATCATCATCACACTACTCTTATCGTTCCTGTTACTGCGCGAACCCCTCACCATCAAAGTCATGGCAGGAGCGGTACTCATCCTGACGGGTCTTTTTATAATTAGCTGGAAATAATTTTTAGATATGTCTAAATTATTATTTTTACACCATGAAATTTTGCTCATGGTGGTTCTGCTTATTGCTGACGCTGCCCGCACTTGCCCAAAAAACCGAAAACCAACTCATTGACACAACAGGTACGCGCAATGCAAAAGTGCGGGACGTGGAGGAAGTCGTCATCAGCGCTACCCTGAGTGAGCGGACCCGATTACAAAGCCCTATACCGGTTGAGAGTTACAGCGCCAATTTTTTAAAGCGCAGCAGGCCTGTAAATCTGTTTGAAGGGCTTCATCAAATCAACGGGGTATTGCCGCAAATCAACTGCAACGTATGTAATACTGGCGATATACACATCAACGGCATGGAAGGGCCCTACACCATGGTGCTGATTGACGGCATGCCACTCGTATCGTCCCTGGCATCCGTATATGGTTTAATGGGCATACCCAACAGCATGGTGAGGCGCATAGAGGTAACCAAAGGACCTGCTTCTATCCTTTACGGAAGCGAAGCGATGGGAGGTGTTATCAATGTAATCACCCGCTCGGGTAAAGAGGCGCAGCGGTTCACAGCAGAGGTACAGGGTACTACCCTGGGTGAGTTTCAGGCCGATGTATCAACGCGGATCCGCGTGCGACACTCACAGGCGCTTCTCGGCATAAACTATTCTAACTACCTCATCCCCTCCGATGTAAACCGCGATAATTTTACTGATGTAACCCTGCAACACCGGCTTTCCATATTTCACAAATGGAATTTTTTCCGCCCGGGAGGTAAAGCGTTTACGCTGGCGGCACGTTACGTGTGGGAAGACCGCTGGGGCGGGCAACTACAGTGGAAAAAAATCTATGCCGGCAGCGACAGTATTTACGGTGAAACCGCCCTCACTCACCGCGCTGAGCTGTTTGGCACCTACCAGATACTAAACGGCAAAGCGGATATGTTTGCAGATTACAGTTTCGTTTATCACTATCAGAACAGTTACTACGGTACGATACATCTCCGCGCAGGGCAGATAACGGGTTTTGCTCAATTGCGCTTAATGAAACAATGGGGTGCTCAGCAGGTACTCATGGGTTTACCGCTTCGCATTCACCAATACGATGACAATACCTGGGCAACAGAAAAATTGCAGGGTGGCGCTACTACAAACTCTCCGCAATTTAATTTATTGCCGGGCATTTTTATTCAGGACGAAATAACCGTAAATGAGCGCTTTACGGTACTTGCCGGCATGCGTTACGATTATCACACCGTTCACGGCAATATCATCACTCCGCGTTTAGCCGTTCGCATTAACCCCGCTCCTGACCACGTAACGCGCGTCACGTTAGGCACCGGATACCGTGTGGTGAACGTGTTTACGGAAGAACACACCGCGCTAACCGGTGCGCGCAAGGTGGTATTAGAAGAAAAGCTAAAGCCCGAGCGGACATGGAACATGACCTTGCAACATACGGCTACATTTTACCCCTCCTCCGGTAATGTTTCGCTGGACGGAAGTATTTTTTATACTCACTTCACCAACCGCATCGTTCCCGATTATGAAAGTAACCCGGCTGAAATCCAATATGGCAATCTGAACGGCTATTCCATATCTGCCGGCGCATCGCTGAACATAGAAGCGCGCCTGCTAAACAACCTGAACATTATAGCAGGCGCCACTTATTCAGAAAATTATATATATGAGAACAATATTTATGGGGGCTTTACCCGTACACCGGTGATGCATGCGCCGCGCCTCAGTTTTACCGGAAATGCCGGCTATCGTTTTGGCAAAACAGGATGGCAAATGGATGTAACCGCGCGCATTAACGGCCCCATGTACCTGCCGGTGCTGCCAAACGATTTCCGCCCGCCCAAATCCCCTTGGTATGCTCTGGTAAACGTGCAGGCGTCAAAATCCATAAAACAAAGGGCAGAGATTTATCTGGCTGCAAAAAACATATTAAATTTTATCCCCAAACATCCGATTATGCGCCCCCACGACCCGTTTGACCGTTATACGCATATTGACAATCCGCACGGATACAGGTTTGACACCTCATACAACTACGCACCGGTACAGGGCATTAAACTCATAGGCGGCATACGGGTAAATATATCGTGAAATTTTGTTCAGTATCGCAGCGAATATTTTTCTATCAGTTGTCTGCGGATGCGGTATGCCAGGTACAGCATTTCCACTGCAATCGTCCGGTTGAGCTGGCGGTAACGGGCTTTTTCGCGCAGGGTTTCCTCGTAAATTACAGGACTTGCGTAAGGTAAATGTACTATAGAGAATTTGCTCAGCAGCCCTGCCGGCTCCTTTTCGTCACAAATATTAACCACCAACACTATTGAAGTATCCAGGGTGCCTAACGTGGTCTTGGAGGCAACAATGCTCTCCGGATAATCGCGGCTGATGGCTATAAGATACCCGTTCGGGTCGGCATTGGCTAACTTACTTACGTAAAAACCGGTTTCGGAGAGCACTTCAGCTACGCCCTCATAAACGGGCGTAACGGTATCACCAATCGAAAACGCGTTGCGGTCGTACAAACCAAAATAGTAAAAGGCAGTTTGTGCCCATACCTGCAGTAACACCGTCCTGCGCGAATTGGTTTTGCAGCCAAACACCACGTAGCGTTTTACAGTCATTTCGTTGGCCATTTTATCTAACACCGACCTTCTCTCATCATTAATCGCCCTGAAACTCTGTACGGCGCTTTTGCAGTATTTATCAAGCTTTTTGGTAAACCGGGCTTCCTGAGCGAAAATACATCCGCAGCATATTGTAAGGCATAATAGTACTCCCGCTCTCATCTTCTTGCGCTATTAATGTAAATATACTTATTGTTGTGCCACCGGTTAAAATTACATTCCTTCCTTACAAACGCAGCGATGTGTATTGTTGTTTCATAACAACATACGACAAAAACATTGACGAGCAACGATATGTAACCGTTGACTGATATATTATGACATGTTTTAAATCAGATAGAAGTATTACAACCTATTTAATTACCAGTGGAAACACAACATCTATATCTGTATCACCGGGGGCTTCAGTTCCGTTTTTAACACCCGGCTGGTGACGCAGTACGATGTTCACTTGCCCGCCGGATATATTCCCGGTTACCCAGATGGTTTGCAGCCCCACCGGCAGGTTTTTATCATCGCGGTCTGTAATGTAAATAGTTAGTTCACCGAAAATGTTTTTATACACAAACAGATGATCGTTTTTTTGCTCAACTATCTCAGAGGTAATCTCATGCTCGTGTCCATCATGCTGTGCATACAAACGAATTGTACCGCTGTAAACGCTGTTGGCGTTCAGTTTAATAGTGTCAATTTGTGTAGGATTGTTACCGCCTATGCCATCGGGATCTGACCACACAAAGTAACCTGCCGGGGTTTTTGTGGCAGTATCTGTCAATAACAACTGCACACGGACAATCGCATCGTGCTCGTGGTGATCGTGGTCTTTGGGTTTGCAGGAGTGTGTCATGATGAGCCATGTTGCACCAAACAGCATGAGCGATTTCAGATAGAGCGTTTTCATGGTAAAAGTTTTTAAGGATTATCAAATTTTTTGTTTCCTATTGTGAATGGTATGTTCACCCGCAGCGCAGCATTGATGCCTCGCTCATCCGCAAAATAGCGAAACCTGTTCATATAATCGCGGTAAACAGTATTCAGCAGATTGTCAACAGTAAGATTTACCGCAATCGGTTGACCGCGGATGAAAAATGAAATACCGGCTTCTGCGCGAAGGAGCCAATATCCGGGAGGTGGAGGCAGGTAGTCCTGCCCGGCGGGGGCAAATGTTTGTCTGAATACTTTTGTCACACCAATGCCTGCGTACATATTGTTAGTATTCTTAAAGCTGTTAGTCGTATAACTCATGGCCAGATCTGTGCGTTGTGGAGGCATGCCAATGAGCCAATCGCCAGACGTAATGTTACGGGCAAACAAAAGGGATGTTCTACTTTCTACGCTAAGTCCTTTCAACGGTTTAATCGTGAAGGAGGCATCAAGTCCTGTGAGCAACGCATCGGCAGCAGTATAAACAAAAGCCGGGTAAGCGCCGCGAATGGTAAGTTGCGGAGGCATTACGGGTTTTAAATAGATAAAGTTTTTAATATAATATGTATAGCCGCTAACGGTGGCTCGCAGCCATTCATACTCTATTTGCAGGGCTGTGGACAAGTTAACCGCCCATTCGGCATTAAGATTCGCATTGCCGCGCTCCACAGCAGCCGCTCCGTGGTGTAAACCATCGGCATACAACTCTACTACCTGCGGGGCCCGCCAGCCGGAGCCGATATGTGAAAACCAGCGCAGGTGACGCGATATGTGGTAATCGAAGCCGATGCTGCCCCCGGGCATTACCCACTGCCGTGGGGGTTGCACACCACCTTTCGATTTAGGCAAATATGCCTGCAACCATTTGTAGTCAAGCCGAAGACCGGCTTCCAACTCAACGCGCCTGTAAGCCCATCGTTCCAATGCAAAAACCCCGGCGCTGAAATTCCAGAACCCCGGTATGAAGTAGCCGTAATCGTAGTTGTTTGTTTGTGTAATTCCGGATACGCCCATCATGCCGCTGAACCCTTTAACCGGGCGGTGCTCCCAGGTCAGATCGGCTGTAATTGTTTGTATGGCGAAAGCAAAGGCGGGACGTTCGTCCGCATCGCCATAGGGTTTGTGCTTGTCGTACTCCCGGCGCCGGTTGTGTTGCAGCGCAACGGATGCGTTGAACATACCTGCCTTTCGCGATTGAGCATAAGCGCTGAGCTTCACCGTTTGATGCAGCACATGCTGAAACGGTCTTCCGATGCGGTAGCGAAAACGGTCGGTTTCCAGTGGAGTGGTTGCCGTTAACGCTCGTTGTAAGTCAGTGAGATTATGTACGTGTGCCGCACTGAAGATGCCGATGCGTGTATGGAAAAAGCTGTAGTAAATTTCTGCACCGTGGTGTGGTTTTTTCCAGCCGAGCGCCGTTGAGAAATTTCCTTCCTCCACTGCGGTGTTCTTCAGCCGGTAACGCGGTGTAGCGGCATTGCCTCCGCGGCGGAAAGTTCCCTGTACCCGCCAGGCGAAAGGCGGTAGTTGCCGGTGATTGCCTTGCAACATCACAGAAGCGTTTGTTTCGGCATTGTTGGTGAAAAAAGCCATGTGTGTTTCACCGCGCACTGAGCTATCGGTTGGTAAAGGGTTCGGTTCAACCAACACCACACCGCCAATGGCATCGCTGCCATAGCGCAGAGACGATGCGCCTTTGACCAACGTGATACGATTAGCCGCATAAGGGTCAATTTCGGGGGCATGCTCACTGCCCCATTGCTGACTTTCCAGGCGCACTCCATTGTTTACTATCAAAATGCGGTTGCTGTGCAAACCGTGAATTACCGGCTTGGAAATGGTGCTTCCGGTGTTCAGCGTGCTCACACCCGTAATCCGGTTAATTGCTTCTCCAAGGGTTAATCCGCGTACGCGCAGCAAATCATCGTTTTGCAAAACATCTGTTGTTTGTGTAACAAAACTCTCCTTGCGATGTTCCGTAACTTCTAAATATTCCAGTTCGTGGCTGTGGTGATTGAGCTGAATACGCAATGTGGTATCAGATGAAATACGAATATTCATTTGTTGCATTTCGCAACCCACGTGCGCAATCACAAGTGTATATTCACCTTCGCATAGGCCTGAAAATGCAAAACGACCTTTGTCATCGGTCAGCAAGGAGCGCTGCCCGGGCAGTAAAGTGACATTTGCATCACCCAGCGGGTCAATGGAATTCCCGTCCATAACGCGTCCACGCAGCGTATATGTACAAATTTGTGCTGTGGCGGAATTAAACAAAAGTGCAATCAATAAAATAAACAAACCCTTCAAAGCCGTACTGATTAAATTTTAAATTAGAATAACACCAGATAACCCTTCTGATACAACAGGTTACTGATGAACCGGTTTAAAATGAATTATACAGGGTAACTTTACCTGTAAACACGCGGGTACTGGGAATACATTCCCGAAAAATCAGGCAGATACAGGAGGTCCGCGCAATAAAATGTCGGAGTGTGAGTTACTGACGTAAAGTTGGATGACGCGCGTAAATTGCCTTACGGGAAACAGAGCATAATCATTAGCAGGGTGTGCAAACACAGCGTTGCCAACAACCTGTATATCCGATTTACAGAAGTCGCAGTGAGATGGCTCAGAGGGATGGAGATGGTTTTCGCACTGTTCGGTATCTTCGTGATGCGTAAAGAGGAAATGCAACTCGTGGTAACCAAACGCAAAAATCACCGCTGGAGCGAGTACAGCCGCTAACAAACGGTGAAATATCCCTAAAGCATACATGCGGCTAAGATAGTGTTTTTACAGGTTCTCTAAAATATTAAGTGGCATACCGCAATACACAAAAAATTTACATAAACTTAGTTGCGTTAACTCTATACGCAATAACACGTTACAAAAAGTTTTTAGCTGAGCACGGTTTCGAGTACATCGGGAGAATACAGATGGAAATTTTCAATGTGCAGCTCGTAGAAACGTATCAGGTTGCGAAGAGTTTTTCTCCGCTCGTCTAAATGCCGGTGTACGGGCGGAGCGCTGTAATCATCAGCCAGCAATAGTTCGTATATATACCGGCTTTCGCTCTCCGGCAATACAAGGGGCGAGCGGTGAGCAGCGCTGACAAATATACCATCCTGCAAATGAAAACACGGTTCATCAGTGGAGTAATTATTGCGGGGTGCAAAGCCGAGGTACCTTGAGAGAAACACCAGAAAATACAAATGAAAATCAGGACGCAGGGATTGTTGGTCAAGCCGGATAAAACTCTGTAATACAAAATCGAATAACGCAGTATCTGCCTCTTCGGAGCGCAAGGCGCGGTGGAGAGTTTCAAGCATAAACAATGCCACGGCTGTCTTCAACGGCTGATGAGGTATTGACTGGTAAACATACTCCTGCCGGTACTCGCGTAAATACTGTAAATTTTTGTTGGAGCGGTGGGCATAGGTTACATGCAATATATTTAAGGGTTGAAAGAGGACGGCTTTCCCTTTACCGCGAACTGACCTTACACCTTTTACGATAAATGACACCAAACCGTGCTGGTCGGTATATAGTTTAGTAATGATACTTGTTTCGGAGTACTTGATGGTTTGCAATACGATAGCCCTGCTGTGGAAATACATATCAGAAATCCTCTATTTGTACCCAACGTTTGTTGTTGGCATAAATGATTACATCACCCGGTTTTTTCTGGTGAAAGCGTATGGTGTACCATGGGTACCAACGATCCATCTTAGCGGTAAAGTGCTCGTTGGAAGTGTCCACCGCTCCGAAGGTCTGATACCAGAGCCAGCCACCTTTCGTATGTACCTTCAGAGATAGCGTATTAGAGTCAATGACGGAATGCGTTGCGGAATCATAGGGCGATGTAGGGTTCCATTGATACGCTTCTATAATTCTGTGACGCAGGTCAATACCGCGCTGTACGTATAACATTTCAAACAAAGTACTATGGGGCATGTTGCGCATGCACACAGCTCCGTTGTAATTTTCGGGCGAAAGCAGCACATAAACCCGCTCTGCGTTCGGCCATCTGAAATCTTGCAATAGGGAATTGGCGTATTGCCCGCTGTGGTACCAATAAGTGTTGTTTCGCCAGGTAAAAGCAACGGAACACAACAAACAGGCGAGAATTACGCCATAACGCAGCCCTTTGCGTAGTTGAAATGAGAGCAAAACAAGAGAACCGTAAAAGTATCCTGACGGGAAATAAAGGTAGCGCTCGCCATCAATATCTTTGTTGTAACTCAGGTACAGGTTTATGATGGGAATCATTGCCATACAAAACATGGCAAAAAGCGCGATGGCAAGGCGAGTTTGCCGACAATTTGTTTTAAGGAAAACATAGAACAACGTTGAAAAAAGGACTACATAAAGCGTTAAAGCGGAATACACTGCCCAAGGACTGTGAAGTATTTCATAGAATGTATCGCGAACGGAGTATGTGAAAAACAAATGCACATACAAGAGCTTGGTGAGATACTTTGTCAGATTCGGTACAATAAGGAAAACGTCTGTGTTGAAATGTGCAGCTTCACCGTAACGCCCCACCCACTGCCCGATGCGGAATTTGTTTGCCACAAAATATAACCCCGTAAACAGCAGCATGGGTACAAAATACACGGTTAAGTACTTCTTCCATGTTACGGAAGTTAACTGCGACTGCCTGAAAAGCAAAAACAAAACGAATAAGAGAAAGGGAAACGGAATAAAATTCTCATAAGTAAACATCGCGAGGAAGAACATGGCGTATATACCCGCAATGTGTAAACGGGAGGGCTTTACCAAATAACGAACAAAAAGATTTAGTCCGGTGAGCACAAAGGTCAGGATAATTAAATGCAGGGTGCAGGCAGCCCAAACAATCGTTTCGGTATGAAAAGGGGAAACCAACCACAATACCGCCGCAAGGGCAGCCATCCGGAAAGCCCCGGATATATTTAATTTTTTCAGTATATATAGCAACAGGGCAAAGAGAAGCGTTGCATTGAGTGAGTGGAGAAACAGCATGTAATAATGCCAGCCATGAGGGCTCATGCCCATCACTTCATATATCAGGATGTTGTGCAGGTGAGTAACCCATCGCATGGACTTATCGTGGTAGCAATTTTTCATGCCCTGCCACCCGTACTCCATGTAGCGAATACGGTCAGAATTCCAGTCAAATAAAAAGTGTGAGTGTACGGTACGCAAATACAGGACTGATGAAACTGCCAGGAATAGCAGCAGCGCAAGGCAGTAATGTTTACAAGCGTGAAATGTAGAAAAGAAGTATTTCATCAATTCATAAACAAAATTTTGGCTACGCGCCTCTCTTTGCCGAGGTCAGTGCTGCTAAACACCAAATAAACACCGCTTGCTGCCCGCTCTCCTTTGTAATTGTTGCCATCCCAAATCATCTGCGAGCCGTTTGCTTTGCCCTGGTAAATGAGATTGCCGCTGATGTCTGTTATTTTTACATACGCCTGGTCAGCTAAACCTTTGATGGCAATGGGTCCGCGGTAATCGGGTTTAACGGGATTAGGGTACACGATAGCTTCGTCACAATCTTCGCAAGGGCCTTGTGCATCGCCCTGATAACTCGCCAGACCTGCCACTGTGCCGATGAACACTTCACCGGTTTTGTGGTCTATCACAATGTCGGCTATTTGATTAGACGGCAGCGGGCTGTTTTCGGTAGTAAATTTCAGAATTTCCTTTTTGCCATCGGGGCTGATGAGCCAGAGACCATTGGTGGTGCCCACCCACTTGCGGTTGGCGGCATCTACGGCTATGGCGCGCACGCTCTCATTGCCGAACAGGTACCCGATATATCCATCGCGCTCAACTTTGATGAGGTCTGCATCGCACCCGTTGTTGCTGAAAATACTGCCCGGACAATAGAAGGTAGCGATGCCTTTGTTAGTGCCCACCCATATATTACCGTCTAAATCTTCGGCAATGCAATAGGTGATATTATCGGGCAGGTTTCCGTTTCCTTCACCGGTACCGAGTATTTTAACCTTATCGTCAGAGGTGTTGCTCAAGGTGCCGTTGTAGCTCCACACCATAATGCCGCCGGGTGCGTTGCGCAACGAAGCCCACAACTGGTCGTTGCGGTCCACCAGAATGTACTTCATGGTTTCGTATGTGATGGGCACGTTAAATTTATACCAGTCACCATTGGGGCGTATCATTTTAATTCCATGCGGAGCGCCGGAGTTACACATCCACACATTACCGCGATGGTCGGTCGTCATGGCGCTGATTTTGATTGCACCGGGTGATCCTAAATCGAATTCTAACTTATTGTTGGCAGTATCGTAAGTGATGAGTTGAGTGGTGACGGGATCGTACTCAATCAAGCCGCCATAAAAAGAACCGAAGTATGTTTTACCGTTGTAGGGGCTGGCAGCAACAGATACTATATCGGTGTATTTTTGCAGGTTGGCGTCTGATTTTTCGTTGCGGTTGTACCAGCGCTCCCGGTCATACACCATCAAGCCATCGCGATTGTAAAGCCCAAGCCAGGAATCGTTTACACTGCCGGGCGCTATGAACAGACGACCATTATCGTACACCATGCGATGAATGTTGGAGGTGGGAGGCCCTTCGGGAATGATGTTTTCCCTGTTGCCTGCAACCGTTCTGAAGAAACCACGCCATATATCGGCTTCGTATGTTACGTTTCCCTCTTCGAACCAGCCGATGGGACGCGCCAGTCCCTGTGTGACATTTACTGAAACGGAACCATCGGGAGTGATTTTTCCGTTTTTACCCACTAAACTGTTTTTGCCGTGAACGCTGAAATAGTAAATGCCCCCTTCTACCATGGCGGCAGTGGCCACCTGGGCCACATCGTGATACATAACCTTCCAAACGTTTCCATCGTACATGTAAACCGTGTCGGTAGCGCTGCTGCGCATTACCGTAAAAATTTTGTTTTGCGATACATCTACAAAGCGACATTGCATAACCGGCAAGCCGTTGCCCTGTATGGTGCTCCAAACATTGAAATTTTGCAGGTTAGGTGCATTGAGGGGTGCGCGCTTTAACCCCTCGTGGGTGGCAGCGTAAATGTGTGTTTGACTAAGCGCTACATCGTACACTTTTACAGGCGCTCCTCCTGCGCCAATGGTGTAGGTGTTGCTGATTTCTTTTTTGTTCAAATCCAGTACAGATATACCCTGGTCGTGCGCCAGATAACATTTACCCTGCGCAAAAGTGATGGCGTGAATGGTGATGGTAGATGTAGAGTTCTCTAATTTGATGTCGTTAATGTTGTAGATGTCTGTTTCGTTTTCAATCAGGTCAATATTGCCGTTTACGTACGCTATGGCAAGCGTTTTGGCGATGGGGTCACAGGCAATGGTTTTTATATCAAGGTCGTTCAGGCCGCTGGCTTTGTCGTAGGTGCGTATTTCACCGGTTGATTTATCATAGCTGAACATACTGCGGTAGCAGGCGTGAAATATTTTATTACCAGCGTTGACCATGCCGGTGCTGTTGCCGTAGGGCATGTAAAGTTTCCAGGTTCCCAGGGGACGCATCTGTCCGTACAGGACCGCAGATATACACAGTAAAAATATAGGGTTGATAATTCTGATTGGCATCTGTATGGTGCTTATAGAACTGCGCTTCAAAACGCTCATGTGGCTCAAATATTTTGCTTCAATACCGCGATGAAAATAGGATTTTGGCGGTTATTTGTGCAAAGTCAGTATAGTGGCTGTATAAATTGCACTCTTAATTTTATAAAAAATCTTTAGTGTATGGCCGTGAAGGAATTTGTTGTTGGGCATACTGACATCTGTAATTAGAGTATATTGTATGAATTTAAGAAAGGCATTTAGAAGAATACGCTTAATCACATAACAATTTATGCGTATAGTTTTTGATTAACCATACAAAAATATTGTAAACGAAATTGGTTAGTAGTTTAAGTATGAAATGTTGAGAATGATTTAGATTAATCAGGATGAAATCAGTGAGATGCGGTGATGCGGGTCGCCCGCCAAAGGCGGGCGACCCGAATAACCACATTCAATCCAATTAAAACAAACAACTGTTATAATCTGACTCTCCAGTTATTCAATAGGAAATTTAAAAGCAAATGATGCTTGTACCGGCACAACTTACCACATTAATTTCGCTTAACAAATACTTTGCGTTTTCTTGAATTGGGCAGGGCTTTGAGATTCGGTGGGGTTGCCTATTTTAGTGCTGATGAAGCGGTTGTGTTTTCTTTTAGTGGCTGCGTTAGTACAGGTGAGTTCAGCACAATTTACAGATGATTTTTCTGACGGTGAAATTTACACCGACCCCACCTGGAGCGGTACAGATACGAATTTTGTGGTGGACAACGGCTGGCTGCGCAGCAAGGGGCCACAGGCAGCATCCACCCTTTATTTATCTACCCCCAATACTTTGTTTGATTCGGCTGTATGGGAAATTTTGGTGCGGCTCGACTTTAACCCCACTACATCCAATTTCGTAAAGGTTTATCTCGCTTCTTCACAAGCCAACCTCAGCAGCGCTCTCAATGGTTATTACTTATATTTCGGGAACACCGGTAACAGCGATACGCTTTTTATCTATAAACAATCGGGCACAACGGCTACTAAAATTTTCACAGCGCCCTCTGCTATCATGACGAGCACCTCCACCAACCGTATGCGCATAAAAATTGAGCGCCGCTCGGGTGGAATATGGAGCGTGTTTGCCGACCCAACCGGGGGCACTAATTACTCTTTTCAGGGAAATTTCACTGACAACTCCATCGCTGCCACATCGTATTTTGGCATCGTATGTACGTACAGCACGGTTAGCCGGTACAATCAGTTTTATTTTGACGATATCAAGATTGATTATATCATACCAGACCTTACAAAGCCATTCGTAACGAGTGTAAGCGTGACCTCTTCAACAACCGTTGACGTCAGGTTTAGCGAAAGTGTAAGCGCAGCCACCGCACAAAACCATGTGAATTATGTGATTGACAACGGCGTGGGCAATCCGATAAGCGCTGTGTTAGACGGTGCCGATGCGGCGCTGGTACACCTCACCTTATTAGACCCGCTTACCAACGCCACCAACTACAGCATTTCCATCAGCGGAGTAA
>JANWXI010000050.1:11879-22715 GCA_025057415.1 Chitinophagales bacterium | reverse complement strand
ACCCTTATTATTCGCTGGCTGCCAAATAACTTCTCCCCCTTTCGTTTTGAAACTTTGTGGGCGCTTCACTACTTAGTTTAAACATACAAGCGGGGTTTAGTCGCGCCGCGAATTGCGCGGCGCGGAGATACACTGTGCTTTTTCCGTTTTACTGTAAACACTCCTGCACTAATCCATATATTAGCACGCTGATGATTATTCTTTTGTGAAGCTAAGGAACCGAGTACAAAAACTACTATTAGTATTTACAATCATCGCTTGCGCTCTGCTTGCAGAAATTGCCCTGAGAATTTCCGGAGTTTATGAAACGGTTTCCGAGAGAAACGGGAAAGATTTCTTCAACCCTTATCTGCCTTTGCATACCGGAGTACATTACCGCCATAAAGTGAATTCGGTAGTGCACGTTGCCCAGCCCGAATTTGAGTATGAACACTGTTACGATGCGCGGGGTTACAGAAACGAAAACAATACCGACACCGGAGCCATCCGCATTTTGGCATTTGGCGACTCGTTCACTGAAGGGCTTGGAGCGCCTGCCGACTCCACCTGGCCCTCATTGTTAGAAGATATTTCCGGATGCCCGGTGTACAATGCTGGTGTGATGGGCAGTGACCCGGGGTATTACTATGCAGCATATCTTGATATATTTCGCTATTGGCGACCAGACATCGCACTGTACATGCTAAACTTCTCTGATATCTATGAGGTACACACGCGGGGCGGCTTATCGCGTTTTGGCGATGATGGTAAAGTTCACTATAAACCAACTCCGTGTATGTTGGGGCTTTATAAAACTTCACACCTCTACAGAGCAATTATACATGGAGTGCTGCGCTATGATTTTATGCTGAACCCGCCGGGTGAGCGCGATAAAAACGTTCGCGCTTCGCTAGATACAATAGCACAGATTTGTGAACTGATGAACCGCGCGTGTCGGTCACGTGGGGCAGCATTTATAGTGTTTATACATCCCGTACCGCAGGAGTACTTCAAACGCCTCGATACCCGCACCGATTTCAGCCGCGTGGACGAGCTATGCGATATGTTGGCTGTAAAAAATGTTCAGTGTGTATCGTTGCGCAGAGCCATGGAAAACATTTTACAAACTGCCGACAACTGGAAAAACATCTCATGGGAAATTGATGGTCATTTTAACAGCAAAGGCAATCGCGTAATCGCACAAATCTTATCGCAACATATCAAAGCATGCAAACCGGATAACAACAGTAGGTGAACAGCAAACTGCCTGGTGTGTTTTAAATTGTGAAAGAATTTATGAAAAATTGCGCCCCGAACCAAACATTTCGCACATGACCAGAATTACCGTAGCAAAGGGAGATGGCATCGGCCCCGAAATTATGGATGCCACATTGCGCATCATCATGGCTGCCGGCGCCAAAATTGAAATTGACGAAATAGAAGTAGGTGAAAAAGTTTACCTTGCAGGCAACACTTCCGGCATAGCCCCCGAAGCATGGGATATTATCCGCCGCAACAAAGTGTTTCTGAAAGCCCCCATCACTACCCCGCAGGGGGGCGGCTATAAAAGTTTAAACGTTACCACACGTAAGTTCCTCGGTTTGTATGCCAACATTCGCCCATGCCGCAGCTTACATCCTTTTGTGGAAACCAAATATCCGAACATGGATGTGGTGATTGTGCGCGAAAATGAGGAAGACCTCTACGCCGGCATTGAGCACCAGCAAACCGATGAGGTGGTACAGTGTCTGAAGCTCATCAGCCGGCCGGGCTGCGAAAAAATTATCCGTTATGCTTTTGAATACGCCCGCCAGCAAAAACGCAAAAAGGTCACCTGCTTTACAAAAGACAACATCATGAAACAAACCGATGGTCTGTTTCACAAAGTATTTGATGAGATTGCCAAAGAATACCCTGATATTGAAAACGAACACTGGATAATAGACATAGGGGCAGCCAAGTTGTCTGACACGCCCGAAGCGTTTGATGTTGTAGTGATGCCCAACCTGTATGGTGATATACTCTCTGACATTGCCGCACAGATTTCTGGCTCCGTGGGTCTTGCCGGCTCTGCAAACATCGGTGAAGAATGTGCCATGTTTGAGGCCATACACGGTTCTGCTCCCCGCCGGGCGGGGCAAAACCTTGCCAATCCTTCGGGATTACTGCAGGGCGCCGTGATGATGCTCAACCACATCGGACAAACAGACGTAGCGGAGCGCGTTCAAAATGCCTGGTTAAAAACTATTGAAGACGGGTTGCACACCTATGATATTTACACCGAAGGAATGAGCAAGCAAAAACTCGGCACCCGCGAATTTGCCGATGCCGTGATTGCCAACCTGGGCGAAAAACCCCGCCAACTGCAACCGGTGAATTACGGAAACAGCTCTGCGCTGAAACTGCCCAAATACAAACGCGCGGCGCCCAGAAAGAAAGAACTCCTCGGGGTGGACTTGTTCGTACACTGGCGCGGTGAAAGTGCCGATGAACTGGCGGTACTCATGCAAAAACTCAACAGCGCCCAAGCCAAGCTGACCATGATAACCAACCGCGGTATCAAAGTTTGGCCCGAAGGATTTAAAGAAACTTTCTGCACCGACCATTGGCGTTGCCGCTTTAAACACCCCAACGGCAGTGTGATGGAAGCACAGGAAATTCCACGCTTGCTGCAACAAGCCATATCTGAAAAAATAGATATCGTCAAAACCGAAAACCTGTACGCTTTTGACGGTGAGCCGGCTTTTTCGCTCGGGCAAGGGCAATAAGCGGCTTTCATACGACTTACCAATCACAAACCAAGCAAACGGCAAATTCACCCTCAGGATTGAACTTGGCGTCTTACGCAATGGTTTATACCTATAAAAACTACCTGCAACAACTGAAGTCCGCATAAATTGTTTAGGAACAGGCGTTAAGTTGCCCCTATACGATATTATGATATACATGGTGAGTGCAGTTGCATTACCAAATGAATATGTTTAGCACCTACCCTTGTGTTGGTTGCAAGGGCAATGGAAATCGTTTTACCAACGCAAACGATACAAGTTATCGCAACATGCTTGACGGTTTGAATAGTGTTTCTAAAAAGTAGAAATACCGTACATCCTGAACGTATTTTGGCGATTTTAGCCAATAAAATAATTCAGCTTCAACACAGAGCAATTGCGCAGTTGGTATTTATACAGTATGTGATTGTTTGAATGTGGCAATTTGCGGGCTACCCGCAAGGTGATGTTGTATTATAGCGATGAGCCGTATCTCCGCGCCCGCGCCTGCGGCGCGGGCGCGGCCCATCGCAACCCGGTATGCATAACCTCCAACTCAATTCGCCAAAACCTCGCAACCTGCCTGCGGCATGTCGCGAAGATACTCAAATGCAGATAAGCTGTAATCTAGTCTCGGGTGGCCTGCCTGTGGCGTGCCACCCGCGCCTGCTGCAATTTTCTACTTCCTCCAAAATGCATTAAACTATTAACTCTGCCATACACAAAATATTGAAAACCACCCCTGCTTTTACGTTTAAACCAAAAAACACGCAATAAACCCCGGTATCACCAGATAGAATAGTTTTTTGCCGTGCGTGATTTGGCGTTATTTTAGCCGCTACAAATACACCTGATGGCAAGATTTGAACTCGTTATGCCCAAAATGGGTGAAAGTATTACAGAAGCAACCATTCTGAAATGGAACAAGAAACCTGGCGACTTAGTAAAAGCCGATGAAGCAGTAATTGAAATTGCAACCGATAAGGTGGATAGCGAGGTGCCCTCGCCCGTCAGCGGCGTGATTACCGAAACCTTTTTCAAAGAAGGAGATGTGGTGCCGGTAGGTACTGTAGTGGCCGTAATTGAAACCGAAGCGAGCGCCTCAGCTTCCGATGAACCCGATGTAAAAAAACCTGCAGTAACAACCGCTTCACCTACTGTACACAATACCGAAACAGTAAAGCCCGCACCCGTAGAGTCATCGGGTGACCGCTTTTACTCGCCTCTGGTATTGAATATTGCACGGCAAGAAGGTATCAGCATAGCTGAGTTAGAAACCATGCAGGGTACCGGTGCCGGCGGACGGGTGACCAAAAAAGACATCCTCAACTACGTTCAGAACCGAAAGAGCGCCCCTGCCACCCCCCCTACCCAACCCGCATCAGTACAAAAGGAAGCACCACCGGCTGTTATCACCAAACCTAAGGAAGAGGTTAGCGCTGCCAGGTCATATAGCGGTAACATAGAGATTATTGAAATGGACCGCATGCGTAAAATAATTGCGCAAAACATGGTAAACAGCAAACACACCAGCCCGCACGTCACAAGTTTTGTAGAGGCAG
The DNA here is from genome assembly GCA_025057415.1 of Chitinophagales bacterium. GTDB lineage: Bacteria > Bacteroidota > Bacteroidia > Chitinophagales > LD1 > Bog-950. The sequence goes on along the minus strand of JANWXI010000050.1, from coordinate 18,406 downwards.
ATGTTACAAACATTGTGCTGTGGCGCAATAAAATGAAGAAGAAGTTTCAGGAACTATATGGCGAAAACCTCACCTACACTCCTATTTTTATTGAGGCGGTGTGCCGTGCGCTGCGTGATTTTCCGTTGGTAAACAGCTCGGTAGATGGTGATAAAATCATTGTAAAAAAAGATATACACATCGGCATGGCTACGGCGCTACCTTCCGGTAACCTGATAGTGCCTGTCATAAAAAATGCAGATATGCTTAACTTATCGGGGCTGGCGCGCAAGGTAAACGACCTGGCGCAACGCGCCCGGGAAGGTAAACTGAAACCCGATGAAATTGAAGGAGGTACTTACACAGTATCAAACGTAGGTACTTTCGGCAACGTAATGGGTACACCCATCATACTGCAACCGCAGGTAGCCATTTTAGCTACCGGCGCCATCAAGAAAAAGCCCGTGGTGATTGAAACCGAAGCCGGAGATACAATAGGGATTCGCCACATGATGTTTCTCTCTCACAGCTACGACCACCGTATCATTGATGGCGCATTGGGCGGGTCATTTGTACGCCGGGTAGCCGACTACCTTGAACAATTCGATATCAACCGCGATATTTAAACCAATACAGTATTTTTGCAATATGTATTACCGGCGGAAAGTAGCGCTGTACACGCTTGGCTGCAAACTCAACTTTTCGGAAACCAGCGCCATTGCCCGGGCTTTGGGCGAACATGGTTACCTGCGCGTTGAGTTCAGCGACCGGGCAGATTTTTACATCATAAACACTTGCAGTGTTACGGAAAATGCCGAAAACGAAACACGAAAAATCATTAAGACGGCGCTGAAAATCAACCCTGATGCTCATGTTGTTGTAATCGGCTGCTATGCCCAACTTAAACCGAAAGAGATTGCACAGATACCCGGCGTGAGTATGGTGCTGGGGGCATCTGAAAAATTCCGCCTGCACGAACACCTCGATAAACTGGAAAATGCAACTGAAACGATTGTGCTGGATAGTGATATTGAGCATGTAAAAACCTTCCACCCGGCATATAGTTACGGTGAGCGCACCCGCAGTTTTTTGAAAGTGCAGGACGGGTGCGATTATCACTGCTCTTTCTGCACCATTCCGCTTGCGCGCGGCGCGAGCCGCAGCAGCAGCATTGCCGATACATTAGCAGTGGCACAGAAAGTAGCTGCCACAGGGGTAAAAGAAGTGGTGCTCACAGGCGTAAACCTGGGCGACTTCGGTAAAACTCCTGATGGTACTGCACGTACTCACGAAAATTTCTATCAACTATTGTGCGCGCTGCAACAAATCAATGAGATAAAGCGTTGGCGCATTTCCTCTATTGAACCCAATTTGCTCACCGATGAAATTATTCATCTGGTAGCGCAAAGCCGCACCATCATGCCGCATTTCCACATCCCCCTTCAGAGCGGCAATAATTTCGTTCTTAAAAAAATGCGGAGAAAGTACCTGCGCGAATTGTATGCTGAAAAAGTTAACCGCATCAGACAACTCATTCCGCATGCTTGCATAGGGGTAGATGTGATTGTGGGTTTTCCGGGCGAGGGTGAGAAAGAATTTTTAGATACATACCACTTTATTCACTCGTTAGAGGTTTCTTATCTGCATGTATTTACTTACAGCGAGCGCGCCAACACACGCGCCGCACAGATTGATGGTGTGGTACCAGTGCCCGTACGTAAAGAACGCAACAGAATGCTTCGTGATTTATCGGACAAGAAAAAACGCGCGTTTTATGAAGCACATGCCGGGGAAATTCGCCCCGTATTGTTTGAGGCAGAGAATGACAACGGTTACATGTATGGCTTTACGGATAATTACATTAAAGTAGCAGTGCCATACAGCGAGCAGCTCGTAAACACGATTTGTGATGTAGAGTTGTGCGAAACGGACTATCGTGGCTATGTAAGAGCTATCCTGGTAGAATGCCCGGTTGCACAGGCACAACTATAAAAACCGCGGTTAGTACAAATTACCGATATTTTGAAAAAAAGCCCCGTTATTACGGGGCTTTTGCATATCCATTGAAATTTTAGTAACGATAGTGCTCAGGTTTGTAAGGACCGTTGATGTCAACTCCGATGTATTTAGCTTGTTTTTCATTGAGGACTTCCAACTCAACACCTAATTTTTCGAGGTGGAGACGGGCAACCATCTCATCCAGGTGTTTAGGCAGCGTGTAAACTTTGTTTTCGTATTTACCCGGGTTATTCCACAATTCAATCTGTGCGAGCGTTTGGTTGGTGAATGAGTTGCTCATTACAAATGAGGGATGGCCCATAGCACAACCCAGGTTGACTAAACGTCCTTCAGCAAGCAGGATAATGTCTTTGCCGTCTATCGTGTATTTATCAACCTGTGGCTTGATAGTGTCTTTGGTGTGTCCGTAGTTTTCGTTGAGCCAAGCCACATCAATTTCATTATCAAAATGACCAATGTTACATACTACGGCATTGTGTTTCATGGCTTTAAAGTGTTCTGCAGTAACTACATCGCAGTTGCCGGTGGCTGTTACGATGATGTCGGCTTCTTTAACGGCGGTGGAGAGCTTTTTCACCTCATAACCTTCCATGGCGGCCTGCAGGGCGCATATCGGGTCAATTTCTGTAACGATTACGCGCACGCCTGCGTTGCGCAGCGATTCAGCAGAGCCTTTACCAACATCCCCGTAACCACATACCACAGCAACTTTTCCTGCCAACATTAAGTCGGTAGCACGGCGGATTGCATCCACCAAACTTTCGCGGCAACCGTACTTATTGTCAAACTTAGATTTGGTTACAGAGTCATTAACATTGATTGCAGGGATGGGGAGCTTGCCATTTTTCATGCGCTCGTACAAACGGTGAACACCGGTGGTGGTTTCTTCTGAAATACCGCGAATACCTTTCACCAGTTCCGGGTATTTATCCAATACAAGGTTTGTAAGATCGCCCCCGTCATCCAATATCATGTTGAGGGGTTTCTCACCTTCAAAAGCAAACAAAGTTTGCTCAATACACCAGTCGTATTCTTCCAGAGTCATGCCTTTCCATGCAAATACCGGAATACCCTTAGCTGCGATGGCAGCGGCGGCATGGTCCTGGGTGGAAAAAATATTGCATGAGCTCCATGCAACCTCAGCACCCAGCTCAATGAGCGTTTCTATCAATACAGCCGTTTGAATGGTCATGTGCAGGCAACCGGCTATACGGGCGCCCTTGAGGGGTTTTTGCTTGCCGTATTTTTCACGCAAAGCCATCAGTCCGGGCATCTCTGCTTCTGCCAGTTTGATTTCTTTTCTACCCCATTCAGCGAGCGAAAGATCCTTAACTTTGTACTTCAGTTTAGGTTTGGTTTCAGTAAGCATATAATTCAAATTTGGGTTGCAAATATACATATAATTACGAAAGCACATACTATAACAATCATTCAATCATTAAGTTCTAGTTATTTATGTAGGTAGTTTACATTAAACTTGTATTGCTCGGGTTGGTTGTGGAGCTATGCTTGATTAAACTATTTACCAGACTGACGAGATGATGGCTTGTTATGAGATAATCTCCGGATAAATTACATAGCGATAGTTTACCCCTCAGTCAGATTATTTTAATAGCAGATAGCACTACTTTCTGCCTGATACCTCTACTTTTAACAATCTACAACTGATCTTCAATTTTGGATGTAACCAACATCACGTAGGCATATCAAAGCAACTTGTAACCCCCCTGCTCGTAAACATCATCTATTTGTACGGGGTGATTGTCGGCTGCTTCAGTAGCTAAGCGGTCGCAACGTTCATTGTACGGATGCTCGTTATGACCTTTAATCCAGTGAAAGGTGATATGAAAGCGGGGGTAAAGTTCCAGGAACCTGCGCCACAGGTCCGCGTTTTTTTTGTTTTTAAAGTTTTTGCGCTGCCAGTTCCACACCCATTTTTGTTCAACGGCTTCAGTTACATAGCGCGAGTCAGTATAGATGTGTACTTCCATTCCAGGACGTTTGAGCGCCTCTAACCCTTTGATAACTGCCATAAGTTCCATGCGATTGTTGGTGGTAAGCCGGTAACCGGCACTCAATTCTTTTTCATAATTTCCACATTTGAGTATCACACCATAACCGCCGGGGCCAGGATTACCGCGCGAAGCGCCATCAGTATATATCTCTACTCTCTCCATGGGTACTGATGCACTTACAACAACCCACGCCCGTACTTTTTTATGGCCCCCTGCTCGGTGAGTTGGTTTTTAATTTTATCCAAAAGACCGTTCACGAAATCTTTGCTGCGTGGGGTACTGTAAAACTTTGAAATATCAATGTATTCGTTGATAGTAACTTTTACAGGAACCGTTGGAAAGTACAACAATTCACATATTGCCATTTTTAATAATATAAGATCTAATACAGCCACCCGTTCCATATCCCAGTTTTGCAGGTTGGGTTGTATAAGGCGAATAAACTCTTCATGGTGCTCCACGGTTTTATCCAACAATTCAAAAGCGAATTTTTTTTCTTCCTCCCACAACTCTAGCCCGCTGAAAAAGTTGTTCTTTTCTGGGTCAAATTCCTCAACATACTTGCTGATAATGTGCAACAAAAGCGGCTGGTCATCATCTAAGTTTGGAAATATTTCCTCTAACTGCTGTTCCAGTGCCGGGTGTTCATTTATGACCTCGCGCAGAAGGGAAATGATTACTTGCCTATCCTGCTCCAACGTTGGTTCTGCAAGCGCCGCATACGTCTTGTAGAAACCGGTAGCATACAAATCATTGTATATAGTTTTTATGACCTCCCGGCTTACGTTGTAGAAAATCCCATGTTTTTTAACCAGGTCGTTAAAGACCGTATGATTCTGCAAGTAGCGTATTATTACATTAGAAGCAATGGTAGAAGTGGCGCGCAAATCATCATCGGTTTTGATAAATTTTGCCATTCGTTTGGCTTTATCCTCCTTACTGTATAGGCAAATTTCTACCAGGTAACACAGGTCGGTAAGAAAAAGCCATATTGCCTTATCGGTTTGCGTCTGAAGCAACGCGCGAAGTTTTGATAGGGGAATGTCATGGTCAAGTTCCCAACCGTACAGTGTCTGCATTACTTTTATCCGCAAACTTCTTCGGCCAAGCATGTGAATTTTTTATATTGTTATAATGATGTTGTGTTTTGATGGGTTGCCTTAGCTTTTCGGATACGCTCGCGTGCTATGTGCATAGCAGCTTCATGCGTAGTAACGTTTTGTTCAGCAGCCAGGTGGTAAACTTGCAAAGTGCGGTCGTAAATCGCTTCTATGAGTTGCATAGTTTCGTTTTCGGTAAGTTGGTGTAACTCGCGATAGCAGTTGATGACACCACCTGCATTTATCAAAAAGTCGGGAGCGTACAATATGCCTTTTTCTTTGAGCCACTGTCCGTGCCGGTTTTCATCGGCTAACTGGTTGTTGGCTGCTCCGGCAATGATTTGGCATTTAAGGCGCTGTATGGTGTCATCATTCACAGTAGCGCCCAGGGCACAGGGTGCATACACATCCGCATCGGTATCATAGATTTCATCGGCATCAACGGGAATCGCATTAAACTCTTTAACTACTCTATCCAGATGCTGCGGCTTAATATCTGCTGCAAACACGCGGGCGCCCTCGCGGGTAAGTCGTTCTACCAGATAATACCCTACATGCCCCACCCCCTGCACAGCCACTTTCACACCACCAAGGGTATCGCGCCCGTAAGCGTGTTTCACACTGGCTTTGATACCCAGGTACACCCCGTATGCCGTGAAAGGTGAGGGATCGCCTGCTCCGCCTGCCTCTACCGGTTTCCCAGTCACATATTTTGTCTCTTTCATCACATGGCGCATTACTTCGGTGCTGGTACCTACGTCCTCGGCTGTTATATACCGCCCGTTTAGTCCTTCAACAAACTGTCCGTAGCGGCGCCAGAATTTTTCATCGCGCCGGATGTCAGGGTTGGCCATTATCACCGCCTTGCCTCCACCCAGGTTGATACCACTGATTGACGATTTGTAAGTCATACCCCGCGATAGACGGAGCACATCCCACAAAGCATCGGACTCTGAGGCATATTGCCATATACGGCAGCCACCAAGTGCAGGGCCAAGAGTCGTATCGTGTATGCCGATAATACCGCGAAGGCCCAACTCCGCATCGTGTATAAATACCACCTGCTCATGTTCCATGGTTTCTAACATGTTAAACACATGCGAGGGGAATTTATGTGTGCTGCTTTCTACCACCATAAACGTGCGTTCAATAAATAGAACCCTAAATAGCGGGGCAAAGGTTAAACATTTGGCTAAACTGCCAAAGTGTTATTAGCGCATAACCTTATCACAGTAGTTAAATGTTACACAAAATATTTTTGTTCAGAATTTTAAAATTTAAAGGGTAAACCATACTGTGTGCTGTGAATGAGTTTTGTCACAGGTACCGTGTGGGTGGGGCCCCCCGGCGGCGGGGGGCACCCCCACAAAAAAAAAAAAAAGTGTGCAAAACCCCCAAAGTAACAATTTATTTG
>JANWXI010000050.1:0-11869 GCA_025057415.1 Chitinophagales bacterium | reverse complement strand
CAAGAGCACCTATGTACAATTTTATTGGAGCAATCCGTGACAATCACTTTTCCACAAAAGCAAAAAGCGACCAGAATGGCCGCTTTTTTGGGGTGGAAACCAATGAAAGAATATCATCGCAATAGGGTAATAGACCCTTTGTAATCATCGCGTGCGTAGCCATTAATGAAAACTACATTCAGCATATAGATGTAAGTGCCGGGCTCCAATGGCTCACCCTTATATTTTCCATCCCATGCAAAGTAGTGATCATTGGTTTCATACACGAGCTCACCCCAACGGTTAAACACCTTAAAGTTGAGGAATTTGATAGTATTTACATCACCATACAATTTCAACACATCATTGTTACCATCGTTGTTCGGTGTAAATGCGTTCGGGATAAACAAATCGGTCACAGAATTTACGGAAACACTCGTAGTAGCTATTGCCGAGCAACCGTTAGTATCCTGTACTGTTACTGTGTATTGTGTGTTGAATACCGGACTGGCTTCAGTTGAAGCACACTGATAACAAGATAACCCAATGGCCGGTTGCCATTGATAAACATTGCCGTGGTCAACATTGGCTGTAGCTGTCAGAGTGATTGATTCACCTAAGTTAATGGTTGCCGGCTCAGTTACCTGAAGGTTTATTTCGTAATCGTAACTGATACTAAACTGATTGGTGTATGTACAATTACGGGCATCTGTGATGGTAACGCTGTATTGGCCGTACCGAAGCCCGCTCAAATCTTCGGTAGTGGCGCCACTGTTCCACACAAATTGGAAGGGAGGAGTACCGCCACTTACCTGTAAATCTACCCAACCGTTCTCAACCAGCATGCAAGAGGTATTACCCTTCGTAAAGTTAACAACGATGGGTGGTGATTGAGTAACAGTAGCCGATACCAGAGCCGTACATCCGCGCACATCCGTTACCGTAGCAGAGTAATTACCCACTGTGAGGTTTTCAATCTTATTAGTGTTTTGCCCTATACTCCAGTTAAAGCTGTAGGGTGAGGTGCCACCACTAACGCTTAATACTATAGCACCGTCATTTACAGATGAGCAACCCACCGGTGTCACCACACTGTTTACCGCTAAAGGCGCCGGTTCAGCAATTGTAATGGGTTGGCTTGTATGTTGACATGCATTTGCATCGGTAACTGTAAGTTGATATGTTCCTGCGCTGAGATTGTTAATGTTTTGACTTGTAACGGCGTTTGACCATGCAAACTGGTAAGGACCTACTCCCCCGCTCACATTCACGCTGATTTGACCATCCGTTTGTCCATGGCAAGAAATGTGTGTGGCAGACGGAGTAATTTGTATGGATGCTGGTTGCGTAATAGTTACAGCTTCCGTGGATGTACATCCATTGGCATCTGTAACAGTCACGTTATAGTTGCCTGCCGAAACTTGTTGTATGGATGGAGTAACTGCATTTGTGTTCCACAGATAACTGTAGGGCGATGTACCGCCGCTGACACTAACCGTGGCGCTGCCCGTACTTGCACCGTTGCAAATCACATCAGTTTTCGTAACGGTTATACTGATAGCGGGTATGGATGGTACGGTAGCTTGTTGTGTAACGGTGCATCCTTTTGCATCGGTTACGGTAACTGAATAGTTACCTGCGTTGAGATTTTGTATGTTTTGTGTTGTGGCGTTATTGCTCCATGCAAAAGTATAAGGAGTAGTGCCCCCCGACACGGAAAGTGTAACACCACCCGGCTTATTGGCACAGGCATACGGAAGGGTTGATGCCGTGGCAACAAGAACGGCCGGCTGGTTCACGGTAAACGAAGCAGCAGTGGTGCAGGAATTAACATCCGAAACGGTTAGCTGATATACACCAGCTGCCAAATTGTTGATTGTTGCACTTTGCTGACCGTTGTTCCATGTATATGTAAACGGACCTGTGCCACCGTTCACTGTAGCGCTCACTGATCCGTTGTTCATGCCATTACAAGTTACATGTGTGATAGTTGCAGTAGCGTTGAGCTGCTGGGGCTGTACAATAGCGACCGATGCAGATGTGCTGCATCCATTTGCATCGGTGACGGTGAGGGAATAGTTCCCCGGGCTAAGGTTCGAAAGGTTCTGAGTGGTGGCATTGTTATTCCACAGATAACTAAGGGGTGCATTTCCACCGTTAACAGCCGATTGAATAGAACCATTGCTCAACCCAAAACAGGTTACGTCTGTTTTGTTAAGAGTAATTATGATGGCGTTAGATTGTGTAACAATCGCTGATGCACTAGCTGTACATCCGGCATTGTCTGTCACGACTACTGAGTAGTTTCCGGCAGGTATGTTTGTCAGGTTCTGGGTGGTGGCGTTATTACTCCATGTAAAGTTGTAAGGCGTGGTACCGCCACTCACCTGTAATGTAATGCTGCCGGTGCTCGTCCCGAAACATTGGATTTGACCGGGGGTTGCGGTTGCCACCAGCGCTGCAGGTTGTTGGATGCTGACTGTTGCTGTTACGGTACAACCCGCAACATCAGTAGCAGTAACAGTGTAAGACCCAGCCGAAATGTTTGTCAGGTTTTTAGAAGTAGAGCCGTTGCTCCACAGGAATGTGTAGTTGGGAGTACCGCCTGTTGCGTTGAGGTTAACACTGCCGTTGTTTCCACCATGGCAACTCACATGCACAGGGGTAGGTGTTAGCACTATAGCCGTAGGTTGTGATACAGTTAAACTTAAAGTGGTAGAACAACCAAGTGAGTCGCTTAAAAACAATGTATAACTACCTGCGCTGAGGTTGTTGATGGTACCCGTAGTAGCTCCATTCGACCAGTTGAATACATATCCGCCGTTTCCGCCGCTGGGCGTTATGGATATTGAACCATTGCTGCCTCCATGACAGGTAACATTTTGAACCGAAGTACCCAGCGTAATCGGCAAAGGTTGCGTAATTACTTCCGTACGGCTGGCAGTGCATCCGGTGTTATCGGTAACCGTGAGCGTGTATGTACCCGCCTGCACAGAGGTTAAATGTTGCGTATTGTTTCCATTACTCCACAGGTAGGTATAAGCGCCAGAGCCCCCGGTGGTATTTGTGATTATACTTCCGGTGAATGCTCCATGACATGAAACATTCGTTTTTGTAACGCTAATGACTATCTGGGTAGGTTGTTGTATGGTTGTAGTCGCAGATGCGGAGCAACCATTTATATCAGTTACGGTAATACTGTAGGTGGCAGCAGTAAGATTTATCCGGTTGGGTGTTTGCACACCGTCCATCCACCAATAGTTATAGGGGGCGGTACCACCGCTCACGTTCGTATTGATAAAGCCGTTCATTCCTCCATGGCAGCTCACATCTCCTTTTGTGAGTGAAACACTAAGAACCGCAGGTTGCTGCACAACCATATTCCGCAACATCGTACAACCGTTGTTGTCAGTTACGGTAAGTGAGTATGAACCAGGGGTGAGGTTTTGGATACCGGTTGTGTTATTACCATTACTCCACAAATATGAGTAGGGCGGTGTGCCGCCGCTTACGGCAGCGGTGATGGAACCGTTGGCAGCGCCGTTGCATGTTATGTTTGTGATATTTGTATTTACCAGTATTTCACTGGGCTGCTGAATAACAGATGATGCAGATGCTGTGCAACCATTGGCATCGGTTATGGTGACGCTATAAGTACCGGCTCCCACAGAGGTCAAATCCTCTGTTTGAGCTGTGTTACTCCACAGAAAACTGAAACCACCTGCGCCTCCCGTAACAGTAAGATTTATCGCACCATTTGTACCTCCGTGACAGCTTACATCTGTTGTTGATATACTCGCCTGAATGGATGCGGGCTGAGTCACGACAGTTGAAGCAACAGCGGTGCAGGAGTTTGCATCGGTAATGGTAACCGTGTAGCTTCCGGCTCCAACACCATTCAGATTTTGCGTGGTGGCTCCGTTGTTCCAGCTAAAGTTGTAACCGAGTGTGCCTCCGTTAACTTGCAGCGTTACTGAGCCGTTTTGAAGACCATGACAGGTTACATCTGTTTTACTGATGTTCGCAATAAGCGCAGCAGGTTGTGAAATGGCAACTCCATTCGTAGCGGTACATCCGTTGCCATCGGTTACAGTTACCGAATACGCACCGGCTGTTAGGTTAGTGCGGTTTTGTGTAGTGATTCCGCCGCCCCAGTTGTAGCTGTAATTACCACTTCCGCCGGTGACAGTTGTTTGTATAGCGCCATTGTTGCCACCATTGCAGGTAACGTCTGTTTTTGTGAGATTTACCTGCAGTGCCGGCGGCTCTTGAACAGTAGCTGAGGCCGTTCCCGTACAACCGGCGTTGTCGGTCACTGTTAGGGTATAGTTACCGGCTGTTAGAGATGTACGATTAGGCGTTTGAATACCTCCGCCCCAGTTATACTGATATGGAATAGTACCTCCGCTAACCGATGAGTTGATAGCGCCGTTGGCTGCGCCGTTACAAGTAATGTGAGTTACAGTAAGATTAACCTGTAATGAAGTGGACTGTGTTACACTGAAGCTGTTGGATGCTGTACAGGTGTTCTGGTCAGTAACTGTCAATGTGTAATTACCAGATGATACTGCGGTTAGGTTTTGGGAGGTAGCGCCGTTGTTCCAGTTGAAAAGGTAGCCCGGTGTGCCTCCGCTTACCGACACGTTTATGGCACCTGTATTTCCACCGGCACAAACTACATTGGTCACATTACCCATGATAGTAATCGGAGCCGGTTGGTTTACGGCAGATGTGTTGGTGATGGTGCAGCCGGCATTGTCTGTAATAGTCACAGTGTAGTTACCTGCAGATAAATTCGTGCGGTTTTGCGTGGTGATGCCGCCACCCCAGTTGAAAGAATACGGGGGAGTACCGCCATTTACAGAAATATTAATGGCACCATTGTTTCCACCGTGGCATGAAACATGCGTTACTGTGGAGTTCGCGTTTAGAGTTGTATTTTGACCAACCGTGGCTGAGTGAGTAGTTGTGCAACCGGCATTGTCTGTTACGGTAACCGTATAACTACCTGCAGATAGGTTTGTTCTGTTTTGCGTTGTAATACCGCCTCCCCAATTGAATTGGTACGGTGCGGTACCGCCATTTACAGATAAGGTTATGGCACCTGTGTTACCTCCGTTGCAAGCTACGTTAGTTACTGTTGAAGTAACAATGATGGGCGTGGGTGCTGTGATATTAACACTTTGTGATGCTGTACAGGCGTTGTTATCGGTTACGGTAACAGAATATGTACCTGCGGAAAGTGTAGAACGATGCTGCGAAGTGACGCCATCATTCCACAAGTATGAGTAGCCGCCGGTACCTCCGGTTACACTTGTATGTATCGCGCCATTGTTGGCGGAGGCGCAACTTACAGCAGTAGGTGTAAGGGTTATTTGAATGGCCTGTGGTTGATTTACATTTACAGCAACGGTTGAGGTACAGGCGCTTTGGTCAGTTACGGTGAGGGTGTATGTACTGGCACTCAGTCCTGAAATGTTTGCAGTAGTTTGGCCATTATTCCAACTAAAGGTATAAGGTGTTAAACCGCCCGAAACACTGCTCTGTATAGAACCGTTGTTTCCACCGAAACACGTTACGTGTTGAACAGTATTGTTAATAACAATCGGAGAGGGCTGTGTTAGTGTAATGCTTCCCGAAGTGGTACAACCTACATTGTCAGTAATCGTGAAAGAATACGTACCAGCGGCTAGTCCTGTACGGATAGCACCGCCCGGCCCGTCATTCCAGTTGTACGTGTACGGAGAGGTTCCGTTGAGAGGCGTAAGCTGTATGCTGCCGTTTGATTGACCATTGCAGGTAGGGTTTACGTGTGATAAATTGTACGTGAAAGGAAAAGGAGGTTGTGTGATGGTGACGGTTCGTGAGGTGGTACAGTTATTATTGTCTGTTACGGTAACGGTGTAAGTACCGGCTGTTAACCCGCTGATGTTTTGTGTGGTGGCGCCGTTTGACCAGTTAAATGTAAATGGCGATTTACCGTTAGTTACTGTTATTTGAATCGATCCGTTATTACCACCATGGCATAAAACGTTTGTTTGTGTACTGGAAGTAGTCATAGGGGTGTAGGGCGGAATAGTGGCTGAGGCAGTAGCCGTACATCCATTCCCGTCTGTTACCGTAACGGAGTAATTTCCTGCATTGGTATTAATTATTTTGGGAGTCATGTTGCCGTTGTTCCACAAATAAGTGTACGGCCCGGTTCCACCGGAAACACTTGTGATTACCGACCCGGTGGGGCCTCCGGTACAAGCGAGTGGTGAGGGTGTTGCCGTTGCTGTAAGGGCTAACGGCTGAGGTACAAAAGCTGTTGCAGTAGCCGTGCACCCTTTTGAATCGGTTACGGTGAGTGAGTAACTACCACTTGTGAGACCGGTAACATTTTTGGTAAATGCTCCGTGCGACCAACTATATGAATATGGCGCAGTGCCACCCGAAGGCGAGGAGTTAATAGCTCCGTTATTACCTCCAAAGCAAGTTACCGGTACTATGTTCAGTATAACTGTAAGTTGTGTGGGTTGTCCGATGGTAATGGTTTTTGTGGCAGTGCAACCGGTGCTTGAGGTGGCAGTTACAGAATAGGTGCCTGATGTGAGATTATTGTTTGTAGCCGTAGTGGCTCCATTGCTCCACAAGTAAGTGTAAGGTCCCAAACTGCCTACAACCGATGTGATGGTAATACTGCCGTTAGAACCATTGTAACAAGACGGCTGAGTTGCGGTATGGTTGATGCTCATACCGCTGCCGGTTTGCCCCACTGTGGCTGTAGTAGAAGCCGAACACCCGGTAGCGTCAGTTACCGTTACCGAGTAGTTTCCCGCTGCGATTCCGCTCAGGTCTTCGGTGGTGGCTCCGTTACTCCATATATATGAAAAAGGAGACACACCATTTGTTACCGTGAGGTTTATGGCTCCATTTGCACCACTGGCGCACGTTACATTCGTCACTGTCTTGCTCAGTAATATACCTTGAGGTTGTATTACATTGGCGGAATCAATTTTTACACATCCTTTGTTATCTGTTATTGTTACATAATAAGTAGCGGCGGTGATGTTTATCAAATCTTGCGTAGTAGTTCCGTTACTCCATATATAGCTGTATGGTGGCGTTCCTCCGCTTACCGAAAGATCAATCGCGCCATTACTGCCTCCGCCACATGTCACGTTAGTGATGTTAATCGTAGTGCTGATGGGCAGCGGTTGCGTAATCCCTACGGATAAGGTTGCCGATAGCCCGGCATTGTCCGTTACGGTTACGCTGTAAATACCAAGTGAAAGACCGCCAACATTTTGGGTATTTGCGCCATTGCTCCACGAAAAACTGTACGGCGGTGTTCCACCACTAACGTTCAGATTTATACTGCCGTTGCTACCGCCATGGCAACTGACGTCTTGCTTGGTAAAAGACAGCGCGATAGATGCCTTGGCGCTGATAATCCATAGTGAGGCAAATAATAATAGCAAATGCCTGTTGATATTCTTCATTGGTTCCGTTTTTGATGATGCATGGCTCATGCCACACACCCCCTTATACGAAACCTTGCCTGAAAAGGTTATATGTTGCTGTAATTCAGGAAATAGCGCCTTATGAGCATAATTGGCTAAAAATCATTCATAAACTACCCGAGCCAAAGTATGTGAAATACATTTTTTGTAACTAATTATCCACTCAATCGTACTATAATTTGAACTGCCAACTGAAACTACAAAACATAAGGAATTTTGCATCTGTTTAGTATTATTGACCCACCATGCTCATTAAACTGAAATACGGTCGGGTCTTTGCTTGCTATTTTTTCACGCTGCCTTTTTTGTTATTTGTTTTACATGCCTGTCGTCCGGGTACACGGCACTTATGTTCCCAGTGGAAAGTTTACGATGTAAAGTTTAACGTGCAATCAACCCGGTACAGCACGGTGGAACAACGAAAAATACTACACCAATTAACCAACAACTTTCAGTTTCAGTTTTTTCGCGACAGCTCTTATCGGGTAATCAAAAATAATGATACAGTTTACGGAAAATGGGGGTATGACCCCAATAAAAAGGAAATTTACACGTATCTGGAGGGTCAGAAATACACTACCGAAATCATTTCCTTAGACAAGAAACAATTCATTTTTCGTCCCAAAGACCAAAGCGACCAGATAGATGCTATCTACTGCCAACCCGCTAAAGATAAGAAGTGATATCGGCTATTACATATTTATCATGTAATTGCATGAAACCGAAAAACTTTCTGTTTATTTTTTTATCGGCAATAAAAATTACCTCCAGAACAGTCATTTTACGCCCTTCCGGCAAATCAATGTCAAATACCCGGGGATATTCAACAGAGGTTACACCCTTGTGCCATTTGGCTAGTACCTCCGCAGTGATGCGAATCACCTCGCGCTCTGTTTTGTTGGCAGCATTGAACACATCTGTGCCAAGGCGCTTCTCATCTGGCCCCCGGTAGAGAATAAGCCCTGCTAAGCGTTCGTAATTTTTTTCTTCGCTCAGTTTAATCGCTTCCTCTACTACCTTACTAAGCACCGGTATGAGGGATGTATCGGCATGCGGAGCTGTGATGACCTTTACGTTTGAGAGTGTGTCATTGACCGGAACTGGAGGTAGCACAGGGTAGGTGTTTTGTCTTTTATAAAGAAAGTAAGCGCCGGCTACTACCCCCGTCAGCGCTGCAATAATTATAAGTGTGATAACTACGTTACGTTTTGTCATAAAATTTTGACCATTTTAATGTGTGGTATGGTCACTTCTGTAAACTCCTCACCCACTCTTTTGAAACCTAACCGTTCATAAAAAGAAGCCGCAGTGATACGCGCATGGCAGTATAACATAACATACCCCTTACTCCGAGCGTATTCTTCAGCGGCTGTGTTCAGCGCAGTTCCTAATCCTTTTCTCTGCCGTTGAGGACACACAGCCACCTGACGTATTTTAAGTGACTTATCACCAGTATCAGACAACGTAAGACAGGCAAGTAACTTTCCGTTCTCTATCGCAGCTACATGCAAATCATGCTCATCGCGTTTTAGTTCCTCCTGAGTAAACGACAACCCTAACGGCTTGCGCAACACAGCATCGCGCAATTTCAGCGCATGAGCGTACCATTTACTGTTTACATCAAAAAATACAATATCCACACTCAAACAAACGCAAATAAAAGTAAAAAGCACGATTTGCCTTTTTGAGGTAATAAAAAACGTCTATTTTAGCGTAAATTATATCGTATGAACATCAATCTTGTGTTACCTGTAATGTTGCTATTTACAGCACAACTAACATTTGCACAGAATACCGGCAATGAATTTCCGGAGGCAAAAGCCAAACGTCAACTCAGCAAATTGCACAACGTAGCACAACTCAATACCGAACAATTCAACAAGGCACATAATATTTTTTTAGAGTACTACACGCAAAAAAACTCTCTCAAGAACAACACCAAATTAGCCAAGCAAGACCGCAAAGACAAAACCGAGGCGCTTAAAGCCAAACGCGACAAAGCCCTGCGGCAAATTCTCACAGCCGATCAATGGAAAAAATGGGAAACTTTTCTGAAGGAGGAAAAGGAACGCGAAAAAGCTGCTGCCAAAGCGGCAAGAGATAAAGTAAAAAACAGCGAATAATCTTTTAATATCCTTAATATGTTACGCAATATCTTAATTTACTCATCCGCCCTTGTAACCTTGTTGTTTTGCAGTTCCTGCCAAAAAGATTTATCTAAAAACTGGGGCGGAACTTACACGGGCATTGCCGGCTCTAATACAGTACAACGAGTAATAGTAACCATATTAGACAAAAAAACCGTAAAAATGGAGTTGCAGGCGTATATTGCAGGCAACTATTACACGTACGTCACACTCAGCAAGGTAAAACTCACCAACGAAAAAACTGCAGTAATAGATGAAGAAGGCACTATTACCACTGTGCCTCCCAACAATACCATTTACAAGTTTTCGGGCGCTGCCTCTTTGAGTGGCAACACCTTAACCATAAATGGTTCTGCTACCGATAAAAACAATTCTTCATCTGTAACAAACTACACATTTACCGGTTCTAAATAATTTTACCCGTGTCACATTGCGCACTTATTACCGGCGCCAGCAAAGGGATAGGAAAAGCCCTTGCATACGCCTGTGCCGAGCGCGGCATCCATCTTTACCTGATTGCGCGTACAGAAGGACTTTTGAAATCTATTGCAGAGGAATTACAAAACCGAGTACAGGTAAATTACTTAGCTGCCGATTTGTTTTTGCCCGATGCTCCCGAGCGCATTTTTGCCCATGCAGAAACCCTGGGCATACAACCCGATATTTTGATTAACAACGCCGGCATGGGATACTACGGACCTTTTCATGAGGTAGATTTATCGCACCACCTGCGGGTGATGCAACTTAACATGGACGCGTGTGTGCGTATGACACACCATTTTTTAAACGTAACAGACAAACACAGGAAACGGTATATCCTGAATGTAGCGAGTACGGCATCTTTTCAGCCCGTGCCAAACATGAGCATTTATGCTGCCACCAAAGCATTTTTACTGTTTTTTTCGCAAGGTCTCAGGCACGAATTGCGCAAAAGCCGCGTGCATGTAACCACGCTCTGCCCCGGCGGCACCGAAACTGAATTTTTTAACCCCGCCAACATGCAGGAAGTGGTGAAAAAAAATGCAGCATTCATGATGAAGCCCGAAAAGGTGGCCAATGCCGGACTGGATGCACTTTTCAAAAACAAGAGCGTAGTCATACCCGGTTACATAAATAAAATTGGCGCTTTATCAGCTAAGCTGCTTCCTCACAACATAGTGGTGCCTGCTGCCGCTAAATTTTTTGAATGAAGTATGTGTTCGCGCTTTGACCAGGCAAAAGAACCAGACGGTGTTGCCATACCACAAACTTCCCCGCGAGGCAAATATCCCCGTTATAACATCGGCATAGGCGATACTGCCATCATACTGCTCCACACCAATGCGGGGGTCAATTATTGCGAAGGGCGTTTTGGTGTACAAACCTCGTATGGCGTGTTATACAATGCACGCCTTGAGGGCGACCTGAACCCCGATAACAATACTGACTTTCAGGGTCCGGCAGGGATATTTGATAAACCCGCCTATGCGCGCCTCATCAGGCATCAACGATGCGCCATCCCCGTTACCGGATTTTATGAAGGACCAAAGGACAAAGGGCTTCGGGAACCTTACCACTTCCGGCTTCCCGGCGAGGCATGTTTTTGGCTTGGTGGGCTCTATCAAACCTATCGCCATCCTAAAACGCAAGCGATGATACAGGGTTTTATCATCATCACCATGGCGGCCTTGCCTGTTACAGCGCAAATCGGGCATCACCGGTGCCCGTTTATTTTGCAAAACTCGTGGGTTAACGCTTGGCTGCATCCCCATACGCCTCCCTCCGATATTGAGTACTTTCTGCTGCATCGCTACGACCCCGGTAACTGGCAATGCCGTAAAACACACCCCGCTTACCTTAAAGAGCGCAATCAACTTACGGGACCGCTATATATAAATTAAGCAGGCACATTATTACCCCTTAAAATGATTTGGGATGGGTATTATCAAATGTACTTAACTCCAAAAATTTAAATCACAACAAGAAGGTTTAATGACTTATTATGGGGTGCCCCTTCTGCTGCGCTTCGCAGGGCTGCGCGCAGCAGAAGGGTCGGGCTTGCTACGGGGTGCGCTTTCGCTCCCGCCGCGCCCGCATGTTGATTTGTTTTTCTACGGTGCGGGCGCGGCCGCTTCGCTGCGCTCGCGCCCTTCGCATCCCTCACCCGAGCAAGCGCTCCTGCAGCCCTTGTTTTTTGCAAAGCAACACACGGTGTGTCGAAGCGCCTGTGGTAATTTGTATAATAAATAAATCTAATGT
>JANWXI010000004.1 GCA_025057415.1 Chitinophagales bacterium | reverse complement strand
CGCCCGTACCTTTTATAAAAAAAAAAATCTCCGGGGGGGGGGGGTAGCGACTGGTTACCCCTTCGCCCGCCCGCCCCCTGTGCGCCCGGTTTGTTACGCGGGGGGCGCACCGGGGGCACCCCCTGAAAAATGAAAATACATATAAGATTTTTTGTTAATGTATTTCGTACGCGGGTATGCGACCGCAACCGGTGGCGAGTTAAGGGTCGGCTTGCTGCGCTGCCTGCAGGGTGTTGAGCAGGAGCGATACGACGGTCATGGGACCTACGCCGCCGGGAACGGGCGTGATGGCTGAGCATTTTGGGGCTACCTCGTCAAATTTTACGTCTCCTTTGAGGCGCCAGCCGGTTTTGGCGCTTGGGTCGGGTACGCGGGTAGTGCCTACGTCAATGACTACGGCGCCTTCTTTTACCATGTTGGCAGTGAGGAACTCGGGTTTGCCGAGGGCCGCGATGAGGATGTCGGCCTGGCGGGTGATGGATGCGAGGTTTTGGGTGCGGGAGTGGCAAAGGGTGACGGTGGCATTGCCGGTGGCGCTCTGGCTGCTCAGCAGGATGCTTAGGGGGCGACCTACGATGTTGCTGCGGCCGATAATGACGCAGTGTTTGCCGGCGGTTTGAATGGCGTAGCGCTCAAGCAACCTGGTGATGCCGAGAGGAGTTGCCGATACGAAGCCGGGCATGCCCAATGTGATGCGCCCCACGTTTACGGGGTGAAAACCGTCCACATCTTTGGAAGGGTGGATGTGCAACAAAACGCGGGTGGCATCGATGTGAGCGGGCAGGGGGAGTTGCACGATGAAGCCGTGCACGGTATTGTCGGCATTGAGGCGTTCAATTTCCTTCAGGAGCGCATCCTGAGTGATGTTTTCCTGAAAGTGCAACAATGTGGAGCGAAACCCTACCTGCTCGCACGCCTTTACTTTGTGCCCCACGTAAGTTAAGCTGCCTCCATCGTTGCCCACCAGTATAGCCGCCAGGTGGGGGGCGCTTTTGCCGGTAAGCAGGCGTTTCTCTACTTGAGTTTTAATTTCGGCTTTTATCTCTTCGGATAGCTTTTTGCCGTCCAGTAATAGCATGTGGTGTGAAGTTGCAGGCGGCAAATAAATTAAATCGCGGGCGTTGTAAGGTGACAAAGGTTTGTAAATCGGGTATTAGTTCTCAACAATAAGGTTATATTTGTGCCCCCAAAATTGCGGGCTATGTTGCTCACCAGCGATGTTAAGTTATTTACAGGCACATTGACGCGATACCTGGCCGAAGACATTGCCGATATTTATGGGCAGCAGCTCGCTCAAATTGATGTACTTCGTTTCAGCGATGGGGAATTTCAACCCGAGATTAAAGAGAGTGTGCGCGGGGCCTTTGTGTTTATTATTCAAAGCACGCCCGCTCCTACCGATAATCTGATGGAGCTGCTCATGATGATTGACGCAGCCAAACGGGCATCGGCCGATTACATTACGGCAGTTATTCCGTATTTTGGGTATGCCCGGCAGGACCGCAAAGACCGCCCCCGGGTGGGTATTGCAGCCAAGCTAATCGCTAACCTGCTCACCGCTGCGGGCGCTAACCGCGTGATGACGATGGACCTGCATGCCGGGCAAATTCAGGGCTTTTTTGATATTCCGGTGGACCACCTGAACGGCTCTGCCATCTTCTTGCCGTACATTCAGAAACTCAACTTAGACAATTTGTGTTTTGCCTCGCCCGACGTGGGCTCTGTGAAGCGCGCGCGCATCTATGCGCAGCACTTTAATGCCGACATGGTAATATGTGACAAATACCGCAAGCGTGTGAACGAAGTTGCCGAAATGACGCTTATCGGCAACGTGGAAGGCAAAAACGTAATTTTGTGTGACGATATGATTGACACCGGCGGCACACTCTGCAGCGCTGCCAACCTGCTGATGGAGAAAGGCGCCCGGAGTGTGCGGGCAATATGTACGCACGCCGTGCTTTCGGGTAAAGCTGTGGAAAACGTAGAGAAAAGTCAACTCAGTGAGCTGATTGTCACCAACACCCTGCCGCCCAAAAACTCGCCTAAGATTAAGGTGCTTAGCGTTGCCAAGCTGTTTGCACAGGCCATACGCAACACGCACGAACACAAAAGCATCAACTCGCTTTTCCTTACGCCATCGGTTTAAAATTATTTTATATATAAAATTTTTTATTCATAAAAACCCATCAACATCATGGAAACAACCATTCTTCACGGCACGCCAAGAACCGAATTAGGCAAAAAGGCTACGCGTGCCCTGCGCAAGGCAGGTAACGTTCCTTGCAATTTGTACGGGGGCGATAAGAATTACAACTTTTACGCTCCGCTGCACGAATTCCGCAAACTGATTTACACGCCCGAACTGCGGGTGGCGGAAATTCATCTTAATGGTCAGGTACACCGCGCTATTTTGAAAGAAACGCAGTTTGAGCCGGTGAAAGACACCATGCTGCATGCTGATTTTCAGGAACTGCGCGAAGATGTAAAAGTAAAGGTGAGCATTCCGCTGCGCCTGAAAGGCACCCCCAAGGGCGCCTCGGCAGGGGGTAAACTGGAGCAGGTAGTAAGACGCCTGCAGGTGGTAGCGCTGCCCAAAGACCTGGTGAGTTATCTGGAGTTTGACGTATCTGGCATGGACCTGGGCGCCATCAGCCGCGTGCGCGATTTGCAGGCATTTTATCCTAACCTCACTTTTCTGTTATCGGGCGCTAATCCGATAGCCCGGGTGAGTGTGCCGCGCGCCGCTAAAGAAGAGGCCGCCGCTGCTCCGGCTGCCGCTGCACCTGCCGCCCCTGCTCCTGCTGCTGCGAAACCCGAAGAGAAAAAGAAATAATCGCACTCTACATTACTTTACCAAGCCGCCTGCTTTGCCAGGCGGCTTTCTGTTTCAGGGTGGCTTACAAAAAACTATCGAGCGCCAGTACGTAACTTTCAAGCCCGAAGCCCGCCACTATGCCCTTGCACACCCCGCTCAGTAAACTCACATGCCGAAACTCCTCGCGGGCGTAGGGGTTGGTTATGTGTACTTCCACCACCGGCGTTTTAATAGCTGCTACCGCATCGCGAATGGCTACCGAGGTGTGTGTGTAACCGCCGGCGTTAAGCAATATACCGTCAAAACTGAAACCCACTTCCTGTAATTTGTTGATGATTTCCCCTTCTACATTTGATTGAAAGTAGCTCAACTGTACCTCATCGGCATATACATCCTTCAGCTCTTCAAAGAAATCATCAAAAGATATGTTGCCGTAAATGTGTGGCTCGCGCCTGCCCAACAAATTAAGATTAGGCCCGTTGATGATGATGATTTTCTTTTTGCCCATGGTGTGAGAATTAGCGCGGTTTTAGGTTGTGTTGCTATGCAGAGGTAAAAGTATGTTCGGATTGTGCAACATACAATGCGATGCAGATTTATGGAATTTTTGCGGTTATGTTATCCTTCGTTCTGTGCGTTGAAATAAATAACTAATGTACAGGACTTGCAGCAAAATTTCATCGGTACAGCGCCTGAAAGTTATGAGTGCTCATCTCCAGTTAACGATACATCAGATGTTCAGGAAGCCGTAAATTTTCTTTTGTATTCTTTACAACGGTGCTTAAGCGTTTTTTGCGTTTAAACGCTGCTTTATCGCCTGCCAAAAAATCGGCATTACCGATAGGAGTACAATGCCGAGAATGAATTTTTCGAGATGTTTCTCCACAAAGGGAACTTGCCCCAAAAAGTACCCGATAGTAGTAATACTGCCCACCCAAATTACACCGCCCAGTATGTCGAAAGGTAAAAACACCCGGTAGTTCATCCTGCCGATGCCCGATACAAACGGAGTGACGGTGCGCACAATCGGTACAAAACGCGCCAGTATGATGGTTTTGGTTCCGTTTTTTTCAAAAAACTCGTGTGTTTTGTCTAACCATTCTTGTTTTACGAGGGGTTTGCCGTTTATTTTCCAACTCAACACCTTTTCACTGAAATACTTGCCCACGAAGTAATTCACGTTATCGCCCAGCACTGCCGCGAAAATGAGCAAGGGGATGAGGAACCAGATATCCAAACCCGAGGGCTGCGCACACAGTAAACCTGCCGTAAACAGGAGCGAGTCGCCCGGCAAAAGCGGAAAAATCACCAGGCCGGTTTCCACAAATATGATGAGGAAGAGTATGGCGTATATGTACGTACCGTATTGCTGAAAGAGCGCGAGCAACACCTCTTTGGTGTTGGTCAACAAATCAATAAAAAACTGAATGTATTCCATGATGGCGAGCGGCAAATAAAACAAACTTTACCTATACGTAGCGCTCATTCTCAAAATCCGGATTACCTTAGCCGCCCTGCATGACCCACTACCTCATAGCCGGATTGGGCAACATCGGTGACGAATACACCCACACGCGCCACAACGTTGGTTTTCGCATTGCGGATGCGCTGGCAACCACTGCCTCTGCTCCGTTTATCAGCGACCGCTACGCCCAGGTGGCTACGCTCCGGTTAAAAGGAAAAGGAATATACATTATTAAACCCACCACCTACATGAACCTATCGGGCAAAGCCGTAAAATACTGGCTGCAGCAATTGCAGCTACCGCCCGAAAATTTACTGGTGGTAGTGGATGATGTGGCATTGCCATTTGGCGTAATCCGGCTGCGGGGCAAAGGCAGCGATGGCGGGCACAACGGCCTAAAAGATATTGATGCCTGCCTCGGGCATCAGCAATATCCGCGCCTGCGCTTCGGCATCGGAAACCATTACCCGAAAGGACGCCAGGTGGACTACGTACTCGGTAAGTGGACGAGCGAAGAAGCAGCTCAGTTAGACGAAAAAATACACATTGCCGTGCAAGCCATCCAGAGTTTTGTACTGGAAGGAATAGAGCGCGCCATGAGCCGCTTTAACCGCTAAAAAGCCGGAGCGGATTGCATGGAATTTTATATATTTATTTTATTTAATACATATCCATACTCCATTTATCTGCAGCCGTTTTTTGTTTTACCGGCAAATCGTTTATTTGCCTTCTGTGAAGCCCACCACCGACGTTTTGCTACACGCCTACCGCCTCATGTGTACCGCCAAAGCCATGGCGGAATTATATGAGGCGCGCAAAGACATTACGCAGAAATACGTACACGCTACCTCGCGGGGGCACGAGGCCATTCAGTTAGCAGCGGCTTTTCAGTTAAAACCTTACGATTACGCCTTTCCGTACTACCGCGATGATGCCATGCTGTTAGGCATGGGTTTTACGCCTTATGATTTGATGTTGCAGCTTTTGGCAAAAGGCACCGATTACTTTTCGGGCGGGCGTACGTATTATGCACACCCATCCAGCACCCTGCCCGACCGTCCCAAAATACCTCACCAGAGTTCTGCCACAGGCATGCAGGTAATTCCTGCCACCGGAGCTGCTCAGGGGTTGCGATACAAAGAGGAAATGTCGCTTGCGGAATACAAAAAGGGCGAAGCCCCTATCGTGTTGTGCTCGCTGGGCGATGGCGCCATTACCGAAGGGGAAGTGAGCGAGGCATTTCAGATGGCAGTGTTACACCAGTATCCTATCATATATCTGGTGCAGGATAATGAGTGGGACATCAGCGCTCACGCCCGCGAAATACGCGCGCAGGATGCATCTGAATATGCAAAAGGTTTTAAGGGCTTGAAAGTAGAAAGCATTGACGGCACTGACTTTGCAGAGTGTTACGAAACCCTCAGCCGGGTAGTCAACTACGTGCGCACTCACCGCGCGCCTTACCTGGTGCACGCCAAAGTGCCCTTACTCAACCATCACACTTCGGGTGTGCGTAAAGAGTGGTACCGCTCTAAAGAAAACTTAGAGAGCGATGCGATGCGCGACCCATACACCAGGTTCAAAAAATATCTGTTGTACGGCAAAATCGCCCCTGCGCATCAGTTAGACGAGATAGAGCGCGAAGCCCGCGAAAAGGTGCACAGCGATTTTGAACGCGCCCTGCAGCAGCCCTCGCCCGATGTTTCGCAACTTACGCAACACATCTTTGTACCTACTCCCGTAACTGAAGAAAAAGGAGAGCGCGAACCCAAGGGCGGGCAAACCGTAGTGATGGTAGATGCTGCGCTGCATGCCGTGGACGAAATTCTGCGCCAATACCCCGAGGCACTGCTCTACGGGCAGGATGTGGGTGGTGAACTTGGCGGTGTGTTTCGCGAGGCAGCACTCCTCGCCAAAAAATATGGCGATAAGCGTGTGTTCAACACGCCCATCATGGAGGCGTACATTATCGGTTCCACAGTAGGCATGAGCGCGGTGGGTTGCAAACCCATCGTAGAAATACAGTTTGCCGACTACATCTTTCCCGGCATCAACCAACTTTTTACCGAAGTGTCGCGCTCTTGTTACCTGAGCAACGGCAAATGGCCGATTCAATCGCTCATTCGCGTACCCATTGGCGCATACGGAAGCGGAGGACCTTACCACTCCTCCTCCGTTGAAAGTTTCGTACTGCAAATTAAAGGTGTAAAAGTAGCTTACCCCAGCAACGCTGCCGACATGAAAGGACTGATGAAAGCCGCCTTCCTCGACCCAAACCCAGTAGTGATATTTGAACACAAAGGCCTCTACTGGAGCAAAGTGAAAGGCACCGAAAACGCCAAAACCATCGAGCCGGACGAACATTACGTAGTACCCCTCGGCAAAGCGCGCATCGCCCTCGCTGCATCACCGCAACACACCGCCAATGGAGAAACCCTCTGCATCATCACCTACGGCATGGGGGTGCACTGGGCGTGGAATGCCGCAAAAAATTTCCCCGGCCGCGTAGAAATCATAGACCTGCGCTCACTCAACCCGCTCGATGAAACCACAATAGCCGAAGCCGTAACCCGCCACGGCAAAGTCATCGTAATCACCGAAGAAACCGTCACACACTCCTTTGCCGAAGCGCTGGCAGGTCGCATCGCATCTGCACACTTCACACACCTCGATGCACCGGTAAAAATCATCGGAGCCGTAAACACACCCGCCATTCCGCTCAATGAAGATTTAGAACGTGCCATGCTCCCAAATGCCGAACTCGTCCGCCAGGCAATTGACGAACTGCTCCATTGGTAAATCGCCCAAAAGTTTTCAACAACCCGCGCCCCGCTCACCCCGCAGCGCAAAACGCATTGCGGGTTTCGCGTTAATAAATGCACAATATTTTATATATGTTTATTTTTTAATTATTGGGGGTGCCCCCGCTGTTGCGCTTCGCGTAGCTACGCGCAGCAGCGGGGTCGGGCTTGCTGCGGGGTACGCTGCCGCTCCCGCCGCGCCCGTGCGTTGTTTGTTTTTCAACGGTACAGGCGCGGCCGCTTCGCTGCGCTCGCGCCCTACGCATCCCTCACCCAAGCAATCGCTCCGGCGGCCCTTGTGTTGCGCAAAGCAGCACAGGTGAGTTGGCAGGGCAATGATTCGTATAAAGAATAAATATAATATGACAAGGGGATGCCACCGGGCGCGCACAGAAAATAACCACACCCGCCTCACCTTAACATTCCCGCGCCGCGCTTCGCGCGGCGCGGAAAAACCTCCACAAAACCTCCAACAAACAAGCCGCTGAATGCACCCCCCGATTTTTCTGATACACCATCAACTAAAAATAAACTCCTGCAACCCTACCACAACAAAAGTGTTTTCATACCTTTACTTTATTAATCACAACAAAATGAACTTTACAAAAACGATGTTGTACACAGCGCTCCTCTCACTTTATGCCTGCAGCGGCTCAAAAGAGGGTAAAGTAAAGTTTACCCATGCCAACGGAGCAGTAAAAATCATAGTGACAGGTGAGCGCAGCAACATACTAGAACCGTTTGAAACCCTCATCAGCATTGATGCTTACAACCAACACAAAGGTGAGTTTAGGTTGCAGGTGTATGCCGAGCACCTTGACAGTAACTCTGTAAAAATCAACTGGTCTGACGATGAAAACGCCACCCTGAGCTTTATACAACGCGACGGCAGTACCCGCAACATATCTATCACCGCCAGCCCGGCCAAATTTTCGCTGCGGGAATTAAAGGAGTGAGAGCCAAATACCATCGCAAATCATCCCCCGCTCATTACTCAATTTATGAGCCATATGTGGATTGAGGAATGATGCAGCGTATAACATCATTCATAAAACATCGCTCCGACTTGTGCAGTTAAGCGTGTGTGCGCTACCGGGGTATCCGCGCCAAATAAAAGGTACTTAGCAATGTTATGCCAATTAATCAGGTAGCCGTTATTTTGCATGAACATTTGTGTTTCAACAGTTATGCACCTGTAAAACGGGCTAAGATTTTCTGAAACGATTGTCCGTTAAGAACCGCTTTTTTTTCCGGGTGAGGGATGCGGAGGGCGCGACCACCGGGAGCGGTGCGAAACGGTGTGGAGCAGGGGAGCGAACGCGCACCCGGTAGCACGCCCGCCCCCCGCAGCAGCGCGCGAGGTACGAGCGCGCTGCTGCGGGGGGCACCCCCCGATAAACGATAAAATGTTATCTATTGTAGGAGTTTTATCGTGTTGTATATGTATGGATTTGGCACAGTGTTGTTGAGATTATGTCCGTATTATTTTATGCACGTTCTCGCCGGTTTTGGCCTCACAGGAAGGGGTGTGTTAAAAAATTTACAGTTCACAGTTTGTAACTCCGTGCAGGAAAACTATATTTGCACTCCTTTTTTAGGAGGATAGGTACATATTTCATTAAAAAAACACAAAATACGCCTGAATGGGTCAGAAGACAAGTCCTATTGCTAATCGCCTCGGCATTATTCGCGGCTGGGAGAGCAACTGGTTTGGGGGCAAAGATGCAGCCCAAAAGCTAATTGAAGATGAAAAGATTCGCCAGTACCTGAAAATCCGCATTAATAAAGGAGGTATATCGCGCATTGTAATTGAGCGTACGCTTAAGCGCGTTACCGTTACCATTCACACCAGCCGACCGGGTATTATTATTGGCCGCAGCGGCAGCGAGGTGGACCGCATTAAAGAAGAATTGAAGAAGCTGACCAATAAAGACGTACAGATAAACATTGTTGAAATCCGCCGGCCCGAGCTGGAGGCGGCAATAGTGGGCGAAACCATCGCCAAACAGTTAGAAGCCCGTATCAACTACCGCCGCGCCATTAAGATGGCGATTGCCTCGGCTATGCGCATGGGTGCAGAGGGCATCAAAATACGCATCGGAGGCAGGATAGGCGGCGCGGATATGGCGCGCTCGGAAGAATACAAGCAGGGGCGGGTACCCTTGCACACCTGGCGTGCTGATATTGATTACAGTTTAGCAGAAGCCCTCACAGTGTATGGCAAACTTGGGATTAAAGTGTGGATTTGCCGCGGTGAGGTATATGGTAAGCGCGACCTTACGGGCGCTTTTGCCGGTGAGGACAAGCCCGAAAAGATAAGGCCCAAAGGCAGAATTCCGCGCAACCGTAAAGAGAAGTAAATTTTGTAAAACCAAACGATAAGCTAACGCACATACCATGTTACTCCCTAAACGTACCAGATGGCGCAAGACCCAAAAGGGGCGCGTAGCCGATAAAACCTACCGCGGCGCTGAGATTGCTTTTGGCACTTACGGACTTAAAGCCATTGAGAGCGGGCGAATCAGCAACAAGCAGATAGAGGCCGCACGGGTGGCATTTACCCGCTTTATGAAGCGCGAGGGAAAAGTGTGGATACGGATATTTCCTGACAAGCCCATTACCCGCAAACCGCTTGAGGTGCGCATGGGGAAAGGTAAAGGAAACCCCGAAGGTTGGGAAGCTATGGTAGAAGCAGGCCGTATATTGTTTGAAGTGGACGGGGTGAGCCGCGAGGTTGCTCACGAAGCCATGATGCTGGCGGCGCACAAACTTTCGGTGAAAACCAAATTTATAACCCGCAGGGATGCTATTGGCGCTTAAGTTATAAAACTTGTCAATCATGGGTGTTAATAAAAAACTTAACCAGAAGGACATTCAGCAGTTTGTAACAGAAGACCTCATCGCCAAAATTAAGAGCGAACGCGAGGAACTGCGGAGAATGGTATTCAACCATTCTGTAACCCCGCTCGATAACCCCCTGGCTATACGCACCAAACGCAGAAACATAGCCCGGATGCTCACAGAGCTTAACAAACGCAAAAAGGAAAACAAAGCATAGCTTACTATGGAAAGAAAACTCAGAAAAGAACGTATCGGCATCGTTACAAGCGATAAGATGGATAAAACCATCACTGTCTCTATTGAAAGAAAGGTGCAGCACCCTATTTATGGCAAGTACATGAAGCAAACCAAAAGCTTCAAAGCTCATGACGAGAAAAACGAAGCCAAAGTTGGCGACATAGTGCGTATAGCCGAAACCCGTCCGCTCAGCAAAACCAAGCGCTGGCGATTGGTGGAAATTATTGAGAGAGCCAAATGATTTTTTTACCACAACGCTTTTAAAAACGTAACATTATGTTGCAACAGGAATCTAGAGTAAATGTGGCTGATAACAGTGGCGCCAAGGAAGTGCTCATCATTCGCGTACTGGGCGGTACGCGCAGAAGATATGCAGCCATAGGTGACAAGGTGGTGGTTACCGTAAAAAAAGCACTCCCCACCGGAGGCATCAAAAAGAAATCAATTTCCAGAGCCGTGGTGGTGCGTACCACTCGACCCTTCCGCCGCAAAGACGGCTCTTACATTCGTTTTGATGACAATGCTGTGGTATTGCTCAACAACCAGGACGAGCCGCGCGGTACGCGCATCTTTGGCCCTGTAGCCCGCGAGCTGCGCGACAAGCAATTTATGAAAATCATTTCACTTGCTCCTGAGGTGCTTTAAAACATGGTTAACCTCTCAAAATACAAAACATGAAACTTCACATCAAAAAAAACGACACAGTGTACATCCTTACCGGTGAATTCAAAGGCAAAACAGGCAGAGTAATTGACATTGACCGGAAGAACATGCGTGTATACGTAGAGGGAATAAACCTGAAAACAAAACACACAAAGCCCAGTCCCAAAAATCCTCAGGGAGGCATCATTAAAGTTCCCGGTGGCATCCATATTTCTAACGTAGCGCTGATGTCAGACGGTAAACCTACCCGTGTAGGCCGCCGCATTGAAAATGGCAAAAGGGTGCGCTACTCTAAAAAAACGCAAAAGACCATTGATTAACGGTACATTCACATTTTCATAAACAATAACTTGTTGCGCCCCGACCAAAGGTCGGGGCGCAACATTTTTCAACCTCAGATTCCTACTTTACTAACGATACGCCGGTTAAAAAACTCCTCTTACATCTAAAAATAAAACTTACTCCCCTATTTGCCTGTAAAACACACTCGCGTAAATATAAGCGGCTATAGCGCCGGTCATTTACCAATGGTTGCTGAAACATTACAAATTCTTTAAAAAACACCACTCGCCTTGCTTTGACCAGATGTAGGATTAGCTTTGTAATAAGTTGTGCCTGAATGTGGAATACTATTCCGTTAAAACCGGTAAAATATTCCTAACTTTGGCACACACACTAAACAAAAGACATGGGGTACAAAATACACATTGAACGTACTAAACGTTCACGCATCGGCAATGTAGATTTCAGCAACCTGCCTTTCGGGTCTATTTTCTCTGACCACATGTTTATTGCAGAATACGAAAACGGTGACTGGGACAATTGCCGGGTGGTACCCTTCGGCAACATTTCCATCCATCCGGCGCTTTCGGCTTTACACTACGGGCAAGCCATATTTGAAGGCATCAAAGCCGAAAAAAACAATGAGGGTGTACCCATCGTTTTTCGTCCCCAAAAGAACTTTGAGCGTTTCAACCTATCAGCCGAGCGTATGGCCATGCCTCAAGTACCCGAAGAAATTTTCATGGGCGCCATTGACCATCTACTCACCATAGACCGCGACTGGATACCCACCTCGCCTGATTCATCACTTTACATACGCCCTTTCATGTTTGCCGCTGAAGAGATAGTGGGTATAAAACCTGCCGAGCGGTTCATCTTTTGCGTGTTCACCAGTCCGGTGGGCAAATACTATCATCATCCGGTACGGGTGTATGTGCATGACAAGTACGTGCGGGCTTTTCCGGGTGGCACCGGATACGCTAAGTGCGCGGGGAATTATGCAGCTGCCATGATGCCCCTGCGCGAAATAAAGAAGCTGGGCTATGACCAAATCCTGTGGCTGGACGGTATCCACCACCGCTACCTGCAGGAAATAGGCACCATGAATATTTTCGTAATCATTGACGGCATCATCATCACCCCTTCGCTGCACGAAGGCACTATCCTCCACGGAGTAACCCGCGATAGTATTATTACCCTGGCGCAGGAAGAAGGATACGTGGTGCAAGAACGCGACATTTCGATTGACGAGGTGATTGATGCTCACAACCAGGGTAAGTTAGACGATATGTTCGGTACCGGCACCGCCGCCGTGCTGTCGCACATCGGTGAATTTTTCTACAAAGGCGAAGTATATGAATTGCCTCCGGTAGAGCTTCGCGATGTTTCTAACAAACTGCGCCAAAGATTGATAGCCATCAAATCAGGTAAAGCCGAAGATTTATACGGCTGGCTCTACCACGTTCCGGTTGGCGTATATGCTGCGCAGATACCTTAGTCCGACGCAGGTATCAGGTCACAAAACCAAAAGGAGCTGCTTTCGGTTCCGTTGCTGTATTCTTTGAGCACCTTTTCACCTACGGTAAATTTTACCGGGTGTTTGAAATACGGCCCATCATAGCAGAAGGTGTGAAATTCTCCGTTTTCACCACAAGGGTCAATGCTGGGTGGCAGGTCTTTGATAAAATCCTCATCTACCAGGCGCCCCACGAAGGTCTCATCCAACAAGGATGCATTCACACTCACCGTAATGGCTTTAAACCCAAAATTCAAAAACTCCTGTATGAGTTGTGAAGTACTCTTGTGCCAAAGCGGAAATACACATTGCACGTGAAGAGGATTGTACAGTTGCTCGCGGTATTGCCGTAAATCGCTCAGATAAATATCCCCAAACCCCGCATGTGTGAAACCCTCCCTTGCCAGTTGTAATGTTTTGCGGCGCATCAGCGTTTCATACGTCTTGTTGTCAGGCTGGCCGGGTAGCAACACCACCCCGTTTCTGATACCAATGGCATGCAGTTGTTCATACAGTAACTCTACGCGCAGGCCGTGCATACTCACCCTATGATGATGCGCATTTATGCCCGTGAGGAGGTATTCTACACTATACTTCGAATCGCGCATCAGGTAATAGAGGGCTAATGCCGAGTCCTTACCACTGCTCCAGTGCATAACAGTTTTATGGGGTACATTCATTTAAATTGGTTATGGTGTATTCAGCTATTTAAAGTGAGGTACGTAAATCTCCATCAATAAATCAGGAGTTTGTAAAGCTTGCGGTCTGTCTCGGTTTGTATAGTTACCAGATATGTGCCGCTTTCAATAACACAATCTCCCTTCTCATCGCGCCTGAAATGACAAATCTCCCTACCGTTAATATCGCTGATATGGATGCGGGCGCCATAGGGGAATAGGGCAAAGTTCACATCCTGTAAAGAGGGTGCCGGATTGGGATACAGTTTCGGTTCATGTCTGTCTATATCATCCAATGATACCGTAGACAGTTCGTGTATCACGCCTACGGCGTCTAAGTCAAAACCTCCGGTGGCAAATGCCGTAGGGAAGGGGTCGTTTATTGCGTTACCCCAGTGGTCGTAAGTGGCGTACTGGGGGTCTATACTGCCAACTACATCTATGATTTTTACATGCGTAATAAAGTTGATGTTCAAGCCGACAACTGTGTCAAGTTCCTGCAAATCGAATGGGGTGCCGTAAAGTACGCGATACTTGCCGGCCAGGTTGTTGAGTTTTGTCGCATCGCCCGTGTTACTGAAAGGGCCCACTTGCGATGATGTGGGAGTATGTGAAGTGGCAGGAAAGCGGAAAAAATTTATGCCATCACTGCTTACTTCAACAAACGCAAGCTCCAGAAACTGGTCGTTGAAAGCATTTTCAAACACAGCAAAATCAAAACCCGGTCCGTTGGTAATGGGCTTGGCAAAAGTCAGAATAGCGTAACCGCCATCGCCCAAACTTACCACCCCGGTGCCATCGGCTATTCCGGTAGCTTGTGAGGAGTCGCCATGCGATGTGAAGCCGAGTGTGGGGTCGGCAATGTTTTGATACCCCCTCACCACTGAGCATGCAGTAGCCCATGCTATGAATATGGGGCTGTCTTTGTAAATAGCGGTGGAACCCGGAGTACCCACCGGACCGGGAAACTGAGCGTGTAAGTGCGCGGTGAATAATAGCGCAGATAGGATTATATGGTAATTCTTATTCATACGTTTTAAGCATCAAGCAACTTGCTTTTCCAAAGCAATAAATGCAACCGGGCGCTTTTCATAGTCACAAATCGGATATATGCGCAGCGCACAGCGATAAGGTGATTTGTCTTTACGGTAATTCACTATTACTTCACTGAAGGGTTCACCGCGAAGCAGTTTTTGGCGGATGGAAGCGATAACCGCCTGAGATGTCTCGGGTCCTTGCAGAAAAACCGGCTTTTTCCCGATAGCGTACTCCGGGTCGTAGCCCGTCATCTTTTTAAAACCTCTGCTAACCCAGATAATTTGACGCAATGTATCTGTGACTACGATGGCCTCATAATCATTTCGCAAAACAAAACTGAAATTACAGTTCCAGTTGTATTTCACAGATAAATTTTTCAGCGCAGTTAAATCCTGATATAAATGTGGCGGAATTGCCATAGCGCCATAACAACTGATTACATCGGCACACAGTAAAGGATAGCGGGGCAAACGCGCTGCCCCGATGCCTTTCGACAATTTGCGTGCTTCTTCTACGGGTAATGCCGAAAGGTAAACATCCAAAGCCATGATTGGCTGTAAATTTCTCCTATACATATATTCAGTTTTTTATATTTGTATTTGTTAGGGTTATAGCGGGAGAGTTGGATGTAGAGCGGTTTTTGTATCCATATACACAATGTCTGCATCCACTGTTGCAACAAAACCCCCTGAGCAAATGATATAGTTCGGTAAAGACCACACAACCGTTCTCCCTGTAGTAGTGTAGTCCTTCAATCAGCAGTTCGCTCTGCACAGGAAACGTTTGTTTAGAAGCAATCGCGTTGAGTTTTTCAAAGTGTAACAGGCATGAAGCGCAAAGGCAATCGTAGTAAGTGCCAGCCAAAAATTTCTTTGTTCTGTCGCTCAACGGTATGTTGCACTGACAGTTGGCGATATCGCCCACTTTACATTCAAATACATTTCCGCAACGCGGGCATGTTTTTATTTCATGTTTCATGGCGCAGGATATTGGGTTGAAAAGCAATACTCCGGCAGGAAACCGCTCCGCGTAACGTGGGGGTAACCGGAGAGCAAAAAGCAAGTAAATATGTGATGGTTCATTTACTCTGTTTTGTTGTATTTGCCGCTCAAAGGCAGCAACAACAAAACAGCCCCTGTAAGAAAAGGGGTATGGTTGTGCTTAGCCTTTAGAGCGAAGGCATTGCAACAGCACATTTTGTCAGGTAATCTGGCTTACCCGCCGCAGGCGGGCTCACAGTTGCGCCACAGCCCATGATTTGCACATGGTTCCCCTGAAGAACCCGCCTATAGCGGGCAACAAAATGCGTATGTCAAAAACTCTGCTACTGCAAATATACAAAACAGAAAGGAAACTTTACACACTGCTTGTGTAATACGCTGGCGTTCTCAGCGGCACAGCGTAACCCATCAACCCATACGGGCTGGACAAAGTAAAATCACTCACAGCAGGATGCCTGCGATGGTGGCAGTCATCAGGTTAGCAAGGGTGCCACCGGCCACAGCCCTTAAACCCAGACGCGCCAGGTCGCCTCTGCGCTCCGGCGCTAATGGACTTAGCCCGCCAATCTGAATGGCAATACTGCTCAGATTGGCAAATCCACAAAGGGCAAATGTGCTCATAAACACTGTTTTATTGAGCGCAATACTTTTATTGGAGATAAGTGAAGACAATTCGCTGTATGCCACAAATTCGTTAAGCACTACTTTGGTTCCCAGCAATGACCCGAAATGAAATGCTTCTGATGGCGGCACGCCAATAGCCAGCGCCACATATTGTAAAACGATACCAAACAATAATTGTAAACTCAGCTTTTGCCCGAAGTGCTGCATACACCACTCGTTGATTGTACCCAACTCTCCTACTTTACCCAATCCCCAGTTGGCAAGGGCTATTAACGCAATAAATGCCAACAACATGGCGCCAACGTTTAGCGCCAGTTGTAACCCGCCGGATGCACCATCTGCGGCGGCTTCAATGAGGTTTGAGGAGGTCTGCTCCACCTCTACCTTCACCCCGTGGCGGGTCACGGGTGTTTCGGTTTCCGGATAGATGATTTTCGCAATTACCAGAGCGGCAGGCGCTGCCATAAAACTGGCGCCCAGCAACTGCTCGGCAAATTGCACCTGTGCCAGTTGCAGAGGTATTCCATGCGAGGCAGCATACGCATTGCCCAGCATTTGGATATATGCAGCCATCACCCCACCGGCTATGGTAGCCATGCCTCCGGTCATAATGGCAAGTAATTCACTCTGCGTCATCGTGCTTACGAATGGTTTAATCATCAGGGGTGCTTCGGTTTGCCCAACAAAAATGTTGGCTGTGCACGATAAGCTCTCTGCCCCGCTTGTACGCATCAGTTTGTACATGACCCATGCCATCCCCTGTACTATTTTTTGCATGATGCCTAAATAGTACAAAACCGACATCACCGAAGAGAAAAAAATTATGGAAGGCAACACCTGAAATGCAAAAAAGAAACCAAGCGAATCCTGCACCCCGGGCGAAACGGCTAATTTCCCAAACACAAACGTGGCACCCTGAGTGGTAAAGCTCAGCACCTTAACAAATGCACGGCTAACGAAGTTGAAAAATACTTTCGGCCAGCCAAGGGGTGCAAATACTGCGGCTAATTCGTTGCCCTTTAAAATGAGAATGGCGAAAAGCAACTGCAACGTAAGCCCCACCCCCACCAACCGCCAGTTCACATTTCGCTTATTGTTAGATAACAACCATGCCAGGAAAATGATGAATAACATACCGAATATGCCGGTGAGTCGTTCCATGCGATTGTGTTTACATCAAACCAATACAAAGTTTTTGAAATTACCAATTCACCTTTTCAAGCAATGATTCGTCTAAATGCTGAAAGATGATATGCTTTGTTGATTCATCGGCTCGTCTGTTTATCACCATGTACCGTAAACTATAAAACCTGATGTACAGGCAAAACTCAGTAAACAGGCAATGAGGGTTTATTTTGAAGGATGCTCTCTATCTGCTCCATCACGTCATCGGTTAAAAGAGGCAGCGCGTCAAAACATTTGAGATTTTCCTGTAGCTGCGAGAGTTTACTGGCGCCTAAAATTACAGTAGAAACGTTGGGATTTTTCAGGCACCATGCCAATGCCAATTGAGCGAGCGGAATACCGAGTGACTTGGCAAGTTGGTGCAGTTTACGCGCCTTGTCCATCTTTTCGGCATCGCCCAACGACCTGTCGCGCAGCCATTGCATCATGTCCATGCGGGTTTTTTCGTTCAGGGTTCCGTCAAAGTATTTGTCGGTGAGTAACCCCGATGCAAGCGGGCTCCATATCGTGGTGCCCATACCGAAACGCTGAAATAACGGCAGGTAATCGCGCTCCATCATTTTGCGGTGGAGCATGTTGTATTGATTTTGCTCGGCTACCGGTCCTATGAGGTGATGCTTTTCGGCTATCAAGTGCGCCTCTGTGATTTGTTGAGCTGTCCACTCGCTGGTGCCCCAATACAGTATTTTGCCTTGTAATATCAGGTTATGAAAACTCCACACCACTTCCTCCATGGGCGTGTTTACATCGGGGCGGTGAGCAAAGTAAATATCCAGGTAATCTACCTGCAGGCGCTGCAGTGCAGCGTTACATGCCTCTACGATGTGTTTGCGCATCAGCCCTTTTTGATTAGGGCGCGGATTCTGGCAACGCCCCCAATAAACTTTTGACGAAACAAGCCACGTATCCCTGTCCCAATTCATTTTGCGCAATATGTTCCCCATTACAATTTCGCTCCGTCCATACGCATACACTTCGGCATTGTCAAAAAAATTGACTCCTGCCTCATACGCAGCCACCATCAGTTGCTTTGCCACATCATCGCTGATTTGATTGCCAAACGTAACCCAACTACCGAGCGAGAGTGCGCTTACCTGTAAACCCGATTTCCCCAGGCGTCTGTATTCCATGGATGTAACCGTTTATACGTTATTTTAAATCAATTATCAGATGCACCGGTGAGTTTTTGCATGAGCAACTCGCTCACACCCATGCTACTGAAACCTCCGTCATGGTAAAGGTTCTGCATGGTCACATACCGGGTCAGGTCGCTGAACAGCGCAATACAGTAATTGGCACAGTCATCAGCAGGGGCGTTGCCAAGCGGACTCATACTTTGGGCAAATTCAAAAAACTCGTTGAACCCTTTGATGCCCGTGCCTGCCGTAGTTTTGGTAGGCGACTGCGATACGCTGTTGATGCGCACCTTCTTTTCTACACCATAGTAGTAACCAAACGAACGCACAATACTCTCTAACATGGCTTTGGCATCGGCCATATCGCCATATCCGGGAAAAGCGCGCTGCGCGGCAATGTACGTGAGCGTGACAATGCTGCCCCATTCGTTCATCGCATCGTGCTTGCGGAGTGTTTGGAGTAACTTGTGAAGCGATATGGCAGATATATCCAGCGTTTTTTGGTACCACTCATAATTGAGGTCTGTGTAATGCCTGCCTTTGCGTACGTTAGGGCTCATGCCGATGGAGTGCAGTACAAAATCAAGTTTACCGCCTAAATGGTGTACACTTTGCTGAATAAGTTTCTCCAGGTCATCTACCAAGGTGGCATCTGCCGGAATTACCACCGTACTACATTGTTCGGCAAGCGCATTCACAGCGCCTAA
The DNA here is from genome assembly GCA_025057415.1 of Chitinophagales bacterium. Classification (GTDB taxonomy): domain Bacteria; phylum Bacteroidota; class Bacteroidia; order Chitinophagales; family LD1; genus Bog-950. The sequence continues at coordinate 40,208 of JANWXI010000004.1, read as the reverse complement.
CCTAAGCGCCACCGGCGCGTTGGTAAGCGTAAATTTTGCCCCGTGTTCTTTGGCTTTTAAAGCCACTTTCCATGCTATTGAATTTTCATCTAAAGCGCCAAAGATGATGCCGCGCTTGCCTTGTAAGAGTGTGTACATGTTCTAATGTTGTACAAAAACAGTTTTGGTGCGTAATGTATCTTGTATCTTTATGCAAAGTACATACACGCCACAGGGTAACGAATCAACCTCCACGCGCACAGCATTATTTTCTGCCTGCGTTGTAATGTTTTTCACCAAATTACCTATTGGGTCATATAAGTTGATTTGAGCGGGAAAGCTACCTGTTAAATACACATGAAAATAATCCTCTGCCGGATTTGGATAAACCACTAAGGGGTTTTCTGCAGTTGCACGGGGCAGGGCAACCGTGTTTAACTCGGGGCAGGTGGTATCGCCCGGCTCCACAACCCTTAAATAATAATTGGGCAATAACCCCTGATTTTGCAAATACGAAAAGGACGCGGTGCCGGAGCTTGTATAAACATATCCGTAATATTTGATGGCATAGACACCCACCGTGTCGTTAGTAACTCCGTGTATGGCTAAACATGCCCTATCCCATGGGTACATTTTACAAACGGGAGGATTACAGGTATAAAGAATACCGTTGGGTAAATTTTGAAAAGAGGTTACCTCTACGGAGTCAATGGTAATCCCCCCTACCTGAGGCGGGCAAAAGAATTGCATCACGGTGTTATACGGCTTACCTCTCTCTACACAGGGCAATTCATCGGCATCAGGTGTAATCATTTGAAAATTGTTTGTATCAATTTCGCAAATCTGGGCAGAACCGGGTACACACATAGTAATTGCGCATAAAAACAAAAGAAGTTTCATGTATTTGAGTGTCTTTTTCATTACCCCATCGCAATGATACAACAAATACACATATTTTACAGTTTGCCGGTAACGTTTTGTCAGGTGATGTGATAATCCGAAACAAACCAGTAAAATTGTTGCTACTATTAAACTACTCACTTACATGCATCAAATCGAAAATGAACACCTCCGCGTAAAAGCCCGTAACTACGGTGCCGAATTAATATCCATCTTTCACAAAAAAACCGGCACTGAGCACCTTTGGCAAGCCGATAAAAATTTCTGGGGCTGGCACGCTCCCATACTTTTCCCGATTGTAGGGCGTACCCTCCACGACCAACTGCGCATAAACGGTAAACTTTACCCGATGGAAAAACACGGCTTTGCGCGTAAATCAGATTTTACCCTGCTGGAGTTGAGCGGGCAAAAAATGGTTTTTGTCCTCCGCGCAAATGCTGAAACACTCCGCTTATACCCCTACCGCTTTGAACTACTCTGCGCCTATTCTCTTCGCGAAAACACACTCATCCAATCAATGGAGGTCATCAACGCCGGCAACGAAACCATGTATTTTCAAATTGGCGGCCATCCCGCTTTTGCCGTGCCGTTTTCTTCCGGTGAACATTACAGTGATTACTACCTGGAGTTTGAAAAAACAGAGCACGTTGAGCGTCACTATATCAATGCTGAAGGGTATTTTGACGGACGTAAAGAATGGGTTTTGCATAATGCGGCCACGCTACCCCTTCTGCCCCACATGTTTGCCGATGACGCCATCATATTCAAAGACCTGAAATCCCGTAGCGTATGCATCCGTTGCCGCCACCACTCCCGTTACCTCCGGGTAGATTTTCACGACTTCCACTACCTCGGCTTGTGGGCAAAGGTTAACGCCCCTTATGTATGTATAGAGCCCTGGCTGGGTTGTGCCTCAGCAATCAATGATGACGGAGAACTGTCAAATAAAGAAGGCGTAATGCAATTACCTGCAGGTGAAAGGTTCAACTGCAAATTTACTGTGTCGGTGTTTGCATAGCCATCTGAATCTGCCCCGGCAGAGCACAGAGCGGGCAGGTTTGTCCCCAACGCATCATAAAAAGAAAAGCCGCACCCGCATGTACGGATGCAGCGCATGTATTGCAAAGCGTTACTGCACGAGCAATTTCGTGCGGTAGTATTTGCCGTTTTGTAACAATTCAACCATATACCACCCGGGCGCCGCATTCTCCAGCGCCAACGTGTGTTGAGCTCCGTAGAAAGTACTCCTATGAATTGTTTTGCCGGTTATGTCCGTAACCAGCACTTGCGTTTCACCGGCTGTGGCAGCAAACAGATAAAATTTGTCGCGACCGGGGTTGGGGAAAACACTCACCTGAAGTTTTTCCATGTCATCCGTGCCTGTTACCAGGATGATGTCCGTTACATAACGGGGCAAAATCTGGTAGCCGCCATCATAAGGCGAAGTAGCATCAAATTGACTACCGATGCCGATGACATGAAACTTGCCCTGAGGCGCCGGCTGCGAATACAACGCACACTGTTCATCAATGCGCAAAGTCCAGGTTTTTTGCCCGTCTGTGATGCTGCAGTTAAACCCATTGGCGCCTGAGCCGGTCCATTGTGAAGGATTCACCAAATTAACATAGTTCAGCCGTATTAGCTCCGCTTCGGTGTTTTCGTCTAAATCCTGCACTACCGCGGGTGCAGGCACTGCGCCCGTACCTACTTTAAACACAGTATCCAAAAACGCTATCTGCGTAACTCCGTTAAAGAAACTCACCTCTCCTTCCACCTGCACCGAATCCCCCTCGTTTACCGTGTAGCCAAACGTATTGCTTGGCGAAAACACCTGTATGCCATCGGTTCCGTCATGAATAAAAAATTCCAACCCATTGGCGCGGTAATCTATACCGATAACCGTACCCGTTACCACTACTTTAGCGCCCAGTGAGTCAGGTTTAAAATCGGCATCCAGCCCGGTAATTTGTGAAATATTGTACTTCACCACCGGCACATCACTGGCGGCAATCGTAAGGGTAAACGTAGCGTTAGCTCCTATCAGTAAACCCGATGACGGATTCTGCAGCGTGAAAATCAAGGTCTCTGCAGGTTCCTGTATATTGTCATCTGTAATGTTTATCGAAACGGTTTTGGTAACATCCCCGGGTCCAAAAGTTACCTGCGCTCCGGTAAACATGCCTATGTCTGACGCGTCACCGGTACCGCCTGTCAGCTTCACATCTACGGTGTAAGAGATAGTGGCCGGTGTATTCAGCGTAATGGATATGGAGTATGTGCCGGCGCTCTCGTTTACGGCATCGCTCGTTAAACCAAAAGCCACAGAAGGCGGGCATGGTTGCATGGTATGTTGCTTCAGCATAATGGTATCTTTCGGCAACACCAACCATTGCGTAGCGCCTATACTCCAATCTTTCGTACCGAGCTTCACCGTGTCGGAACGCACCAGTGTTTTATCAGTGGTACTGCCTGTGCCAACAGCCCAACCACCGCTGCCTGGGTCGTTACCCACTATCCCTATCACATCCAGCGTGTCGTTGCCTTTAAGCAACACAATAGCATCATTGCCATTAAAATTCGTAACACCCGAAGTCGTATCAGCTAAACTTTTAATATATGCTGCAGCCGAACTGTTGCAGATTACATACGTAGCCCCCGCTGCTAAATTACCACTCAGATTAAACGTTGATGTAGGGTTGGTGTTCCCGTTTGAATACAACTGCACCCGGTAACCCGTCAGGTCTATCGTGCTGCCCGATGCATTGTAAATCTCGAGCGCCTTGTTGTTACTGGAGCCCTCTACATATTCCGAAAAAAACAAATCTGTACATTGCGCATGCCCGGCCGCTGTACTCAGCACGAGCAGGAGTGTGTAAAGCATCCTTATCATAGCTATTCCTTTATCCCGCAAATGTATCATAGTATTTGTTATGCAATAGTTAATCTGTTATTTAATTGCGCCGGCAGATACGTAAACATCCACATATTTTCAACCCACACCGCTGCGGCTGCTAACTCCATATACGAAATATCCCCGGCATTTTCCGCGCAACCCTGCCAGTCACTTCACCATTTTTTCTTATTAGGGGGTGCCCCCGCTGCCAAGCGTTGCAAGGCAGCGGGGTCGGGCTTGCTACGGGGTGCGCTTCGCTCCCGCCCCGCCCGTAAGTTTTTAATTATTCAAGGGTACGGGCGTGGCCGCTTCACCCCGCCCTCCTGCAGCGGGCGGGGTTCGCGCCCTCCGCATCCCTCACCCGATGGAGCGCTTTACTTGATGATTTAACCTACCTCAGCTCCAACTTGCCGGCGCGGCGCTGACAGCCGCAAACAATAAATTCAAACAACTGTTTGAAGTTTCAAGAAAAAATCTTTTCCTTCGTAACGCATAAAACATTCCGCATGGCACACCAAACCGAGTGGAAAGAACAAACAGACCAAATCACCGATACCCCTTCAAAGTTAATCCTGCACAATGATGAAGTGAACACATTTGACTGGGTCATCAAAACCCTCGTAGAGGTCTGTAAACATACTTACGAACAGGCCGAGCAGTGTGCCTACATTGTGCACTATAAAGGGCGCTATGCCGTAAAACACGGACCATACGATGTACTCAAACCCATGAAAGACGCCATCACAGAACGCGGCATACAAGCCACCATCGAAAACTAACCCTCACCAGCATGTATAGCAGATATTTTACCGAAGAGCACGAACTCTTCCGCCAAACCGTGCGCGACTTCGTGCAAAAAGAAGTTGTGCCCCACATCAACGAGTGGGAAGAAAACGAATGCATACCCCGCCAAATTTTCAAACGCATGGGCGACCTCGGCTTTCTGGGCATCAACTTCCCGGAAAGCGTGGGCGGAACCGACAACGACTTTTGGTACTCAGTGGTTTACCTCGAAGAGCTGGCACGCGCCGGCTTTGCCGGCCTGGCGGCTGCCGTGAGTGTTCACCAATACATGGCCACCAACCATATTCTGTTGGCAGGCAGCGAATACCTGAAACAAAAATACCTTGTACCCTCCGTAAAGGGCGAATACGTGGGCAGTATAGCCATCAGCGAGCCCGGAGCGGGCAGCGATGTTGCCAACCTCCGCTGTACGGCACGCCGCGAGGGTGACTACTACATCCTCAATGGCAACAAAACCTTCATCACCAACGGCTACTATGGCAACTTTGTCACCGTTGCCTGCAAAACCGACCCCGATGCCGGTGTTGCCGGCATCAGTTTGATTGTGGTGGACCAGGGCTTGCCCGGCTTCACCAAAACCAAACTGAAAAAAATGGGTTGGCGCAGCAGCGACACAGCCGAATTGTTCTTCGATAATGTAAAAGTGCCCGTCCAAAATCTCGTAGGCCGCGAAGGGCAGGGTTTCTTTTACATTATGGAAAGTTTTCAACTGGAGCGCCTCATAGCCGGCATTCTGGCTGTTGCCGGTGCAGAAGAAAAAATCCGCGTTACGCAGCAGTACATGAGAGAACGCCACGCCTTCAATAAACCTCTCAACAAGTTTCAGGTGCTTCGCCACCGCATGGTAGACCTCATCAGCGAGCTGGAAATTACCAAGCAGTACGTTTATCACTGCTGCGATTTATTTGCACGCGGCGTATTTGCCGTCAAAGAGTGCTCCATCGCCAAAATGAAAGCTACCGAGCTGGGTAAAACCATTGCCGATGAGTGTTTGCAAATGTTCGGTGGTTACGGATACATGCAGGAATACCCCATCGAACGCGCCTACCGCGATGCCCGTGTAGGCACCATTGTGGGCGGTACAACCGAAATCATGAAAGAGATTATTGCCAAAATGGTGATAGACGGTGTTAACTACGAGAGTGCATACAAAAACATGAAAGAAGCCGACAGGCAAACCGCTTCCGATACACCGCATACGGCGCCGGCCGCCGCGCAATCAAACGGCAAGCCCCAAACAGCACGCGAAATCATTTACAGCTTACCGGCACGCCTCAAAACCGATAAAGTAAAGCCAGAAGATCGTTCCGTATTTCACTTCAAACTCTCCGGCAACACCGGCGGTGAATTCACCGTAACCCTTCTCAACGGCTCCGTAACGGTTCAGGATGGCCTTCATGGCGAAGCATCGTGTGTAATTAGCGCCGCCGCTACTGATTACGAAGATTTGGAATTAGGCCGCGCCAACCCGCAAATGATGTTCATGATGGGGAAAATCAAAGTAAGCAACCTCAACGAAGTGATGAAATTTACGTCTTTATTTAAACGCTTATCAACCTAACCGGCCCATCTAAACGCCTTGTACCAACTCAAATTCTCTTTGCAACCACATCTTACGCCCGGGCGCACACCTTACCGTCCATACAATAATGACAAAAATCATGCGCCACCTTCAATCGCAGCAGATAATCGCACTTCCACCGTTTGAACTCATTACCAACATTTGTCATAAACCGGGTTGATTATATTTTTTTCTTTCAAAAAAAAATGATAATTTTAATCTTGGAAGATGTAAGTTTAAAACATAGTCATGCGAGTATTCATCGCATTGATTTTGTCAATAACCTTTGCGCAGGCGCAACTCATCACTACGCCTCTCAATAATGCTAACCAGTTGGCACAGATACTCGCAGGTCCGGGTGTCACAATATTAAACCCCACTATCAATTGCCCGGGCTTGAGCGCCGGCACATTTGTATGCCAAAACTGCAACGTAGGCATCTCATCCGGCATTTTGCTAACCAGTGGCGATGTAGCTATTGCCCAGGGTCCGAATAACTCTGGCTCAGCAGGAGTTGATAACATGGCGCCCGGCTATAACCCACTTAATAATCTGGCAGGCAGCACCACTTTTGATGCCTGTATGCTTGAGTTTGATTTTCAGGTACAAAGCGATAGTGTTGAATTTAAATATGTATTTGGCTCCGAAGAATACTTAGAATGGGTAAATTCATCCTTTAACGATGCCTTTGCTTTTTACATCAGCGGTCCGGGCATAATCGGGCAACAAAACATAGCGCTCATTCCCGGCACAGCCATGCCGGTTACGATTGATAATGTAAATAACATGGTAAATTCTCAGTACTATGTAAACAACGGCACCGGATTTACACCGCCGCAAAATACCAGTAACTATTACATTCAATACGACGGCTTTACCACGGTTTTGACTGCAAAACGCAAAAACCTGCAACCCTGCCAAACATACCACTTACGACTGGTGATTGCTGATGCTGGTGACGGCATCTATGACTCAGGAGTTTTTCTGGCAGAAAATAGTTTGACTTCCAACTTTGTTTCGCTAGACGATGCAGAAACAGATGTACCCAACACCGTAAATGCCATGGAGGGTTGCGTTAACGGATTGTTCCGCTTTCGCCTTCAATATCCCGTTTCACATCCCATTAATGTGAATTACACAATCGGTGGTACAGCTACCAATGGCGTGGATTACAATCAATTAAACGGCACAATTACAATACCGGCAGGGCAAACCACCGCCACCATCCCCATCACTGCTTTTTCCGATGGCATAGTGGAAACCAACGAATCTATCATCCTATACCTTAACAGCCCTTGTAACAACCTCCCTTACGATAGTGCTGTGCTGATAATTGTTGACTCACTCCCCTTCATCGTAGGCCCCGATACGACTATTTGTGCCGGACAGTCCGTGCAGCTCACTGGCTCTCTGGCATCAACATACAATTGGTCTCCTGCCTCTACCTTGAGCGCTGCCAATATTTATAATCCCATAGCGACACCTACATCTACCACCGTTTACCGTTGTTCTGCTACTATCGGAAATTGCCTGAGGTATGACTCTGCTATTGTTACTGTCATTTCTCCACCATTCAGCGTAAACGCCGGGCCGGATATCACCTCATGTTCCGGCGCGCCTGTTACAATTCAAGCCACGGTCAGCGGCAATCAGGTTGGAAACAATCCATTCACATACAACTGGTCACCGGCAAACGGACTTAGTAATACATCTGTTCTCAATCCCCAGGCAAATCCTCCAAATCCCACAACGTATGTAGTTGAGGTGAGCAGCGGAGGGTGCGTTGCAAGAGATTCGGTAAGGGTGATTGTGGGCAACATAGGTCTGAACATTCAAGCTACCCCACAAACTTGCCATGGGGTGAATGATGGCTCCGTTACCACCCAAATTACTGCCGGCACCAACCCCATCACTTATCAATGGAGCAATAACGCCACAACTCCCGATTTAACCAATGTACCGCCGGGAACTTATGCTGTAACAATAAGCGATGCGCTGGGTTGCACCGCCTCTGCATCTGCACAGGTAACCGCGGCTGCTCCAATTGTTTTCACCCAAAACATTGTTCAACACGTATCCTGCCATGGCGGTAATGATGGAATCGTAAATTTCTCAGCCAGCGGAAGCAACGCCATTACCCAATACAACTGGAATAACAATCTGGCGGCATTGTCACCTAATCAACTCCCTGCAGGCACATACACGGTTACGGTTACTGATGCCAAGGGTTGTACAGCCGAAACCTCATTTACAATAAACGAACCGCCAGCTCTCGCATTAACCACACAAATCACGAATGTTAACTGTCATGGCGCTGCTACCGGAATTGCCAGTGTAACCGGCTCAGGAGGAACTATCCCTTACTCTTTCTTGTGGAACAACGGCGCACAAACACCGCAAATTTCAAATCTTATTGCTGGGACATATTCTGTAACCCTGTCAGACGCTAACAACTGTTCCATCACCGCCAACATCAACATTACGCAGCCATCAGCGCCATTAGAAGTCAACCTCACAGCGCAAAACCAAACCTGTTACGGATACCAGGATGCTTCAGTTATTTCAATAACCACCGGTGGAACACCCGTTTATTCATTTATGTGGAGCACAGGTCAAAATTCACAGAGCATCTACAACATACTTCCGGGCTCGTACCAGTTAACCGTTACCGACAGCAAGGGATGCACAGCATCAGCCGCTGCATCTGTAGCAGCTGCTGCACCAATTGTGTTTGACCAACCTGTATTGCAACACGTTTCCTGCTACGGTGGAAATGACGGAAGTATGAGTGTAAATGCAAGTGGTGGCACAGGCGCCTTACAGTTCACCTGGAACATCGGAGGAACCGGCCCTGCAGCCAGCTCACTTTCTGCAGGCACTTACTATGTTACTGCCACCGATGCCAACGCTTGTACAGCAACCGTATCTGCCACAGTTACACAACCCACCATGTTACAGGCATTCATCCAAACAACAGATATTACATGTTACGGCTACCAAAACGGCACAGCCACCGTAGTCGTCACCGGTGGTACACAACCATATACATACCAGTGGAACCATGGCGCCACCACACCTTACATCAGCGGATTGTCCGCATCCATTTATCAAATTACCGTAACGGATGCTAATGCATGCAGCATTACTGCATTGGCTACCATAAATGAACCTGATGAGCTGAATGTGATACCCAGTGCCACTCCGGTTTCATGCACCTACTCTAACGATGGCACTATTTCTACCACCGTTAACAACGGTTTGCCGCCATATCAATACGCACTTTTGCAAAACAATTCTTTGCTGCAATTAAACAGCAACGGATTTTTTGAACAACTCAGCGCTGCTACATACACAGTATCGGTGACCGATGCCAACGGATGTACTGCAAATGCCTCCGTGAACATACCATTACCTTCACCGGATGCTTTTATCTTCAGCACCGACTCAACTTCCTGTTACGGTGAGCAATATCAGGACGGTTCTTTACACATTCAAGTCCTCTCTACATTCAATCAACCTTATTATTTCAATTTAGACAATAAAGGCAATCAACTATCACCTGATTTTTACTTCCTCGCACCAGGACCTCATGTTTTAGTAGTCACTAACAAAAACGGTTGTGTGTTTGATACCACTATAATCATTCATCAACCCCCGCCGCTTCAGTTAAATATCGTACCTTCTGACACGTTCATTCAGTTGGGCGAGCAGATTACCCTCCACAGCGTCATCTCCGGTTACGGGCACGATGCGGTATCGGGTTACATGTGGTATCCGGCACTTGGATTAAGCTGCACCGACTGTGCGAACACGGTTATGCAGGGATATGTAACTACTACTTATACGCTCACCGTTACGTACAACGAAGGTTGTACGGTATCTGCTTCAGCCACCATCAAAGTGGGTGATCCGCCACCCGTTTTCATACCCAATGCCTTTACTCCTAACGGAGACGGAAACAACGATTTGTTTATGGTATATGGTGAAAATATCAGCACGGTACAGTTGCTCGTATTTAACCGGTGGGGAGAGGTGGTATTTGACTCACAGAAATCGCAACATCGCGGATGGGATGGCACCTACAAAGGGGAAACACAAAACCCGGGTGTTTATACTTATACAGCAGAGATAACTTATCTGAACGGGCAAAAAACAATCCGCAAAGGCAGTGTTACTTTGCTGCGGTAGTAAAATTTCTCCTCCTATCCCTCTTCACTTCGCGGGCTTTGCTAATTTGCGCCCGTGCTCACCACACGCATAGCGCTTGTTTCGGGCATTGTACTTTTCTTCATAGCCCTTGGTGTCGGGCTGCTGTGGAGCAGCAGCTCGCTTTTACATGATTATGTAACCACCGGCATGCGCCTTGTGGGTGTGGCAGCGCTCATCTTTTATGCCTGGCACAAGAAAAACCTCACTACTACGATCTTAGTCAGCATGGTCATAGGCATTGAGGTTGGTATTGATTTCCCTGAATTCTCTCAGAAACTGAAAATTGTTTCGCAAATTTTTCTGCGGTTAATAAAGAGCATCATAGCTCCATTACTTTTTGGTACCTTGGTTTATGGCATTGCCGGCCACAGCCAAATCCGTCAGGTGGGGCGGATGGGATGGAAAAGTTTACTGTACTTTGAAATTGTAACCACCCTGGCGCTCATCATCGGGTTGCTGGCTATCAACATCACAAAGGCGGGCGCAGGAATACAATTACCCTCCACCCCTGCCGATGAGAAATTGCCCGCCACCCGGCAAACCATCACAGATGTAATTCTGCATATCTTTCCCGAAAACATCGCTAAAAGCATTTATGAAGGCGCTGTATTGGAAATAGTAGTGTTCAGCATACTATTTGGCATCGCCACCGCTATGATTTCGGAACAACACCGCAGGCCGGTAATCCTTTTTGTAGAGTCGCTAAGCGAGGTGATGTTTAAATTTACTTCGCTTGTCATGTATCTGGCGCCGCTGGCAGTGGGATGCGCCATTGCCTACACCGTAGGTCACATGGGTTTGGGCATCATGGTAAATCTCGTGAAACTCTTGCTGACCTTGTATGCCGCACTGTTGTTTTTTCTGCTGGTGGTATTGCTGCCGGTGGCATTAATGTTTAAAGTGCCGCTCAGAAAATTTTTACATGCCATTGCAGAGCCGGTGAGTATTGCTTTTGCCACTACCTCGTCTGAGAGCGCCCTCCCCAAGGCGATGCGTGCCATGGAACAAATAGGAGTACCCCGCAAGATAGTAGCTTTTGTTATGCCTATGGGCTACAGCTTTAATCTGGACGGTACAACACTGTATCTTTCGCTGGCAACCATTTTTGTGGCACAGGCATCGGGTATTCAACTTTCGTGGAGCACGCAGCTAGCGGTTATGCTCACCCTGATGCTCACCAGCAAAGGAGTGGCGGGTGTGCCGCGGGCATCGCTGGTAATACTACTCGGCACACTGGCATCGTTTGGTCTTCCCGTAGAGCCGGTGTATGTAATTCTGGGTATTGACGAACTGATGGATATGGCACGTACCTCGGTAAACGTAATTGGCAACTGCCTCGCTACTGTGGTAATTGCCCGTTGGGAAGGCGAGTTTAACGAGCAATCAGCATGAGTTACACGCTTACCTATCGCCTGCAAGCCGCACTGGGCAAATTCATCATATACACTGCCGAGAAACTCATTTACACCGCCGCAAAACGCAAAACCTTTTACAACACAGACGAATTTACGTGGTGTAAAAATGTAGAATTACTTTACCCGTATATCCAACAAGAAGTAACAAAAGCCCTGCTGGATTATGAAACAATTCCCGAACTGAAATACTTGTCAGAAGAACAAGAACGTATTGTAAAGGGAAATCGTTGGAAAAGTTTGTTCTTTTACGCGTATGGCAAAAAAATTGATAAAAATCTTGATGCGTTTCCCTACACACAACAAGCCCTTGGGCACATTCCGGGTATGGTAACGGCTTTCTTTTCGATACTTGAGCCACACACACGCCTTGTACCGCACCGGGGCACGTACGGGGGCGTACTTCGCTATCATCTGGGGTTGATAGTGCCCGGAGAAGCAGAGAAATGTTATCTCTGCATTGGCAATGAAAAGCGACAATGGGAGGAGGGCAAAAGCTTAATATTTGACGATACGGCAGAGCACTATGCCGTAAACGACACCGAAGAACTGCGCGTGGTTCTGTTTGTAGATTTTAAAAGGCCTTTGCCCTTTCCTGTAAACATATTAAATAATATAATTATATTTTTAATCGGGAGCTCACCATACATACAAAAAATCATCCGCAGGGTGTAGTTTTCGCTCGTAGAAAATTTTGCGGGTTTTGGTTCTGAAAAGCAATTCCGGTATTCAAAAGGGGCGATGTTTCTGAACCCACTCTTTGATATAACGAGCAATTTCGCTTGTGGGGGTGCCGGGCAGAAAGAGTTCGCCAACACCCATGGCGCGCAATTGTTTGAGATCTTCTTCGGGAATGATGCCTCCGCCGGTCAGCAGTACGTCATGAAGCCCTTTCTCCTTCATGAGCGAAAGAATACGCGGAAACACCGTCATGTGAGCGCCGCTTAGGATGCTGACGCCTATCACATCCACATCTTCCTGGAGGGCAGTGTTTACCACCATCTCAGGGGTTTGTCGTAGCCCGGTGTAAATTACCTCCATACCCGCATCGCGGAGCGTTGAAGCAATGATTTTGGCTCCCCGGTCATGACCGTCTAAACCCACTTTGGCTACCAGAACCCGTATGGGGCGATTGCGCATGTACACAAAATAAAAAAGCGGTTGCTAAGGTAGCAACCGCTGCCGTATTGTGAAAAAGTGTTTAGTAATCATCCTCAAAGATATCGCGGCCAAATTCATCTTCTTCGTCACCGTAATCATTAAACCCAGCCAAGTCATCATCATCGTAGTCGTCATCTGATGAGGCCCTGCGTCCTCTGCCGGCGCTTCGCTTGTCAATGATGTCCGAAAACTCTTCCATGCCCTCCATCATAGAGATGTCATCAGGCGTGGGTTCTATCTCCTCTTCATCATCTTCGGCAAGCGACTTTTCATACTCATCTTCCAGTTCCTCATCCAGCTCATCGTCCTCGTCCTCATCCTGACGGGAATTTTGCTTGCGTTTGTTGAGGAGTTTCTCATCGTCCTCTTCCACTTTCTTTTTGCGTGGCATAGGGTAGCGTTTTAATGGTCAAACCATATTTTTTCGCTAATTTAAGAGGTTTGTTTTTTTGATTTCAAAATTTTTTTTGAAAAAAATTTCACAGGAATTTTTGTGCCAATTTAGACAAGTTCCCGGAATTTTACCCATGCGTTTTTGAGGCGTTGTACAGTTTTTTCTTTACCCATGAGAGCCATCATGTCAAATACAGCCGGACCCTGCATGGTCCCCGCCAGTGCAATTCTTAACACTGGCATTACATCACCCGTTTTGAGTTGATGAGCAGCAAGGAATTCTTTCAACTTTTTCTCCAATGCCGGCGCAGAGAAATCGTCAGTGTTCTCCAAAAGTAAAGTGAGTTCGTCAAAAAGAGGTTGTTGTTCTAAACGGTATTTTTTGCGGAGGGTGTCGGTATCGTAAGTTTTTACATCTTCAAAAAAATAGTAGCCCAGGGTGAGTAATTCGCTGGCAAAATGAGCACGCTCTTTCATAAGCCGGCAGAAACCCGTTACATATTCTTCGTGGTAGGGTATGCCGCGCTGCTCCAGTTGCGGGCGAATGGTGGCAGCCAACACTTTATCATCGGTTGCCATCAGGTATTCGTGGTTGAGCGATAGGAGCATGTTGTAATCATATCGGGCGCCGGCTTTGTGTACCCTGTCAAGGGAAAACAGTTGTATCATTTCCTGCATGCTCATTTTGCGGCGGTTTTCTCCCGGGCTCCAGCCGAGCAGCGCCAGAAAATTGACAAACGCCTCTGGCAAAAAGCCCTTTTCGCGGTAGCCATCAGTTACCTCGCCCGTTTCGGGGTTTTTCCATCTGATTGCATAGAACGGAAAGCCCAGCCGGTCACCGTCGCGCTTGCTGAGTTTGCCGGTTCCATCTGGTTTTAGTATCAGGGGTAAGTGAGCGAATTTCGGCATTACCTCCTCAAGACCGAGAGCACGATACAACAACACGTGCAGCGGGGTAGAACTCAACCACTCTTCACCACGTATTACGTGAGTAATCTGCATCATGTAATCATCGCTTACGTTGGCTAAGTGATATGTGGGCATGCCGTCACTTTTGAGCAGCACGGCATCGGTGAGTTGAGAAGTATTAAAAGTCACCCAACCGCGTATCTCGTCATAAAACTTAACCTCTTCGTTGCGCGGCATTTTAAATCGTATCACATAAGGGGTGCCCTCAGCAAGGCGCCTTTCTACTTCCTCGCCAGGTAGTGTGAGGGAGTTTTTCATGTACTGACGGGTTACCGCGTTGTAAGAGGGGCTTTGCACGCCTTGCGCAGCAAGATCCTGGCGCATTTTTTCTATCTCTTCTTCGGTGTCGAAAGCGTAGTAAGCGTGGCCGCTCTCTATGAGTTTATCGGCAAACTGCCGGTACAAATGTTTGCGTTCGCTCTGGCGATATGGTGCATAGGGACCATCGCCAAAACCAACTCCCTCATTTGGCTCTATGCCGCACCATTTGAGCGCTTCAATGATAAACTCCTCAGCTCCGGGCACAAAGCGCGTTTGGTCGGTATCTTCGATGCGCAAAATAAAATCGCCACCGTGCTTTTTGGCAAGTAAATAATTGTAAAGGGCTGTGCGGATACCGCCGGGGTGGAGGGGTCCGGTTGGCGATGGGGCAAATCGTACACGTACTCGTCTGCTCATTATGTTTTAAAGCAGGCGAAAATAATAATTGAATGTTCTTGTGGTAAGTCGTGTCATAGAGTATTAAAATAAGGAAGAAATTAGATAGTCGCAGTCAGAGGAGTTTTGTGTAGAGTGTTTTGAAGTGATTATCTGCCAGCAGGAATGACATACACGTTTATTTGATGGTACAGTCGAGGATTGTGTCTGGCGGTATGTTGAGTTTTATGTGGTACTTAGAAATTTTAATAGGCACCTACCAACCATCGCTAAACTTAAAATAATATGTTGTGGTCATAAAAATGATATTTATGTAATGTATGTAAATACAACAGAGATTTTTGCTTTATCTATTTTAGCAACACACCTGAGTTTACAACAACATTTTTTGCCACCTCTAAATAAAAATAAGACCACTGTATAAACGGCGGTCTTAAATGTTGGTTAATATTGATGCAGCTTACAGCTTGTAACCAATTTCGCAAATGCACTGTTCATTATCGGGTTTGGCAACCAGTTGTGCATAGAAAGCAAACATTAATCTATATATCCGGGTATGTGCTATTGTTTTTGGATAATAAACTTGCAGGCACCCATACGCCCAAAGCAAAAATCAGTTTTTCGGCTATTAAAACATATTATATTTTTTTAATGGGTATGTTTCGTAGTGGTATCACCAAAAACAACTTACCGGTAAAAAATTTATCAACTCTGGCTGTTATGATTTAAAACGGAGTGAAGCATCATGCAATCTATATCAAAAATACATACCACCTGAAGTATTGTGACAAAAGTTGGCATCACTGCCCGAAGTAACATGGCTCACGATATACGGGGTAAGTGTGCTATTTCATTCGGGTGAGGGATGCGGAGGGCGCGAGTGCAGCGAAGCGGCCACGCCCGTACCTTTGAAATATCAATAATACTACGGGCGTGGCGGGAGCGAAGCGCACCCCGTAGCAAGCCCGACCCCGCTGCCTTGCATCGCCAGGCAGCGGGGGCACCCCCAAATAAAAAACAAATTATAAGTAAATTATATATTTTGAAGGGAGAGTTGCAGTGCGTCATCGGGTGAATGCAGTAAAGACATACATGCTGACCTGCAGGCGGGGCGGTATCACCGGAAGTGTATGTTTCGCCTGCGGCGCTGCAGGCGGTGAAGGAGCAGGATAAACAGGGCGATGAGCGCTATTTCAAAAATGCCTGCCCAGGGGTAATGGCGGTAATCGGGTAGCGCAGATAAGGGCGCGGCAACTGTATCAAAAAACGCATTTAAAAAATTATGTATATGTGGTGTTTGGTAAAATGGCAGCGAGATGCCGGTTAGCCGCTGCCCGTGGATGAGTATCCAGTCCACATCGGGGAGAACTGCAAATATGATGCCCCAGCCGTAACGGGCGCCATACACATATACGGCAACGATGGTTGCCAGCAGCACGCCCACGTGGTATGATATCCAGAAGGCGTCAGAAAAATCGGCACGGGGCGGATGGTAAGTGGTGATGGCGAGTTTGTCTAACAAGCCGTGTGAGAAGAAACCGAAAACTGCCGTGAGGAAATAAGTGAGGAGGGGAAAGCGACGGGTTTTGCATAATTCCTGTATGACACTGCCTGCCAATATGTGAGTGGGCGCCTGCATATTGAGCGCGTAAAAGTGACAATATTTTGTACAACTGCACATCAGTTGTTCATAACAATTCGTTATAGAATAAACGCCGGCGTATGTTTCTTTACATTTTAGTAGCTGACTTTACCGATATGGAAGAGAATAACGCAGCGAAAAGTAAAAGCGTATCCTCATCGCCACCGGATGCGCCTGCCAGACCGCCGCGCGAGCGCAAACCGGCATCAAAAAAGGCAAAAGAAGATGCCGCAACCGCTCCAAAGTTTTGGAATGACGGGCGGCTTTCAAAAATTACGGGTCTGGTATTGATGCTACTGGCTTTTGTGATGGCGGTGGCTTTTACCTCATACATGTTTAATGCCGCTGTTGACCAGAGCGAGGTGGCCGGTAGCAACACATCCCTCAACGGAGCAGAAGGCGCCGCGAATGCTTTCGGGACGCTGGGCGCCAAACTCGCCCACGGCATGATACACGGTATGTTTGGGCTGGCAGCTTACCTGTTTGTATGGATGAGTTTTGCTGCGGGCTTTAACCTGCTGGTGCAGAAAAATGTTTTCAACATATTAAAAATATTTATTTACTGTTTTTTCGGTATTGTTTGGCTTTCCGTAGCGCTGGCATTTGCGAACATGCTCATCCTGCCCGATAGTATCATCAGTTGGGGTGGCGCTTTCGGAGATTTTCTGGCAGGTGAGCGGGGATATCTGACCAAACTGGTGAAACCCCTCGGAGTGGGGGCGCTGCTGGTGGTAAGCGCCTTGATAGGCGCGGTGGCGGTTTACAACATCAGTTTTTCGTTTTTGACCGGCTGGGGCAAAAACCTAAAAAATCACGCCGGCACGAACGGGGAGACCACAGTTTCTGCCACGCAGACAGAAAACGCGGTGCAAACCGAAATCCGCGAGTTTCGCGATGAATCGGAGAACATTTTTGCAAAAGATAACATTGAAACCTCGCCTGCTGCTGCTTTGCGTACCGACACAGTAGAACTGGAAGTAACTTCAAATGCGGAAGCGGTAATCATATCAGCCCCGCAAACTCAGGAAACACCTGTAATGACAACCGAAGAGGTTAAACTGGAGATACAGGAAACCGCAGAGCAGGAAACTTTATCGCACAATACTGGCGCGGTAGATACTGTGTATGACCCCACGCTTGAACTTTCGCAGTACGAGTACCCTACACTGGATTTACTGGAAGAATACGGCAGCGACCGCGTTAAAATTGACCCCGAAGAGCTTGAGCGCAACAAAACGCAAATCGTTACCACGCTCAACAACTATCAGATAGAAATTTCAAAAATCAAAGCTACCATAGGGCCCACCGTTACGCTATATGAAATTGTACCGGCTGCGGGGGTGCGCATTTCGAGAATTAAAAATCTGGAGGATGACATAGCGTTGAGTCTGGCTGCGCTTGGTATTCGCATCATCGCTCCTATTCCCGGCAAAGGCACTATAGGCATAGAAGTGCCCAACGCACACAAAGAAGTGGTGAGTATGCGCTCGCTGCTCGCTTCGGAGAAATTTCAAAACTCCACGGCAGACCTTCCGATTTGCCTGGGTAAATCTATTAGCAATGAAATTTATGTAGCCGACCTTGCCAAGATGCCTCACCTGCTGATGGCAGGAGCCACCGGACAGGGGAAATCGGTGGGTATTAACTCTATCCTCGTATCGTTGCTCTACAAAAAACATCCCTCGCAATTGAAATTTGTGTTGGTGGATCCTAAGAAGGTAGAGTTGAGCTTATATGAAGCGCTTGAGAAACATTTCCTTGCCAAACTGCCCGGCGAGGAGGATGCAATTATTACCGATACCAAAAAAGTGGTTACAACGCTCAATGCTTTGTGCCTTGAAATGGACGACCGGTACAATCTTTTGAAAAAAGCCGCATGCCGTAACATCAAGGAATACAACCATAAATTCATCAACCGCCAGCTCAATCCGCGCAATGGCCATAAATATTTACCATATATTGTGTTGGTAATAGACGAGTTTGCCGACCTTATTATGACCGCCGGCAAAGAGGTAGAAACTCCTATAGCCCGCCTGGCACAATTGGCGCGCGCCATTGGCATACATCTGATACTGGCAACCCAACGCCCCTCTGTGAACATTATCACCGGCACCATTAAAGCGAATTTCCCGGCGCGCATTGCGTTTAAAACCACATCCAAAGTTGACTCACGCACTATATTAGACCAGGGTGGTGCCGAACAGCTCATCGGCAGAGGGGACATGCTCCTCAGCATAGGCAGCGATATCATTCGCCTGCAGTGCGGCTTTGTGGACACCCCCGAGGTGGAGCGCGTAAGAGATTACATTGCTGCCCAGCAAGGTTATACCGCCGCATTTGAACTGCCCGAATACATAGACCCCAATGCGAAAGGGGATGATGATTTCTTTATAGACGGTGAAAGAGATGAGATGTTTGAAGAAGCCGCACGGCTTATTGTGCAAAATCAGATGGGGTCAACCTCGCTGATTCAGCGCCGGTTGAAACTCGGCTATAACCGCGCCGGACGGCTCATGGACCAACTGCAAGAGGCGGGCATCGTGGGCGAGAATATTGGCACCAAAGCCCGTGAGGTAAAATTCAAGACCGAAGCCGAATTGGAACAATATTTGCAAAAACTACGGGAACAAACTGCTCAATGAAGTTGCAACTCAGTTCATTAATATTTAAATTAACAAAAATTTCTTTAATTACTACCATGTTATTGTGGGGGCTGTGCGCGTTTGTAAATCAAACCACCATCAATGAGCCGGAAGCAGCTGCGCTATTGCAAAAAGTAAGCGATAAATATAAATCGTATAAAAATATATCGGCTTCGTTCCGGTTGCTGATTTCAAGACCCAAGGTGAAGCCCGATGATGACGAGCGCAAACTCACCGATACGATTGACGGCACGGTACTGCTTGAAGGTGCAAAATTTCACATACAGATGGACGGCCAGCAGATATACTGCGATGGCAAGAACGTATGGACCTACATCGCCTCTGATAAAGAGGTACAGGTAAATTACTTTGAGGAAAACGAGGAGAGTTTTTCTCCGTCCAAAATATTTTCGATGTATGCCGAGGGGTACAGCTATCGCATCAAAGAAAAGAAGACCGTTGGCAATAAACCTTGCACGGTGGTAGAAATGAGCCCCGTTAATAAAAAAGTATCATACTTCAAAATAGATGTAACCATTGACGACAACACACAGCAAATAACCGAAAGTAAAATTTACGAGCGCAACGGAGTGCGCTACATCTATAAAATCACCAAACAAAGTTACAACATCAGTACTTCCGATGCATCGTTTACTTTTGATGTGAAACGTTTTCCGGGCGTAAAGGTGGTTGACTTACGGTAGCATATACTGCACATCTACGCATAAAGTTATCTACATACCTTTCGGATGTGGCGCAGCCACTTAACTTCGCTTCTCATAAACATTTTGTATGCAAGCAATCGCCAAAACTGACTTTCGTTTTCCCGGACAATCTTCTGTGTATCACGGCAAAGTGCGCGATGTTTACACTGTGGGTAATAAATTGGTGGTGATTGCAAGTGACCGGATATCTGCTTTTGATTACATCCTGCCCCGGCCTATTCCGTATAAAGGGGCTGTGCTGAACATGATGGCTGCACATTTTTTGAACCTGACACGCCACATTGTCCCTAACTGGTTAGAAGCCACGCCGCATCCGAACGTTTCCATCGGGAAAAGGTGCGAACCTATCAGGATAGAAATGGTGGTACGCGGTTATTTGGCGGGGCATGCAGCCCGGGAGTATAAAGCAGGCAAACGCGCCTTGTGTGGGGTCACTCTGCCTGATGGACTCCGTGAAAACGATCCGCTACCATCGCCTGTAATTACCCCTGCCGTAAAGTCATTAGAAGGACATGATGAAGATATTTCGCGCAAAGAGATACTTGAACGTAAATTAACAGACGAGAAGACCTATGCCATGATGGAGGATTATGCACTGAAAGTTTTTGCTTTCGGGCAGCGGTATGCTTGCGAGCGGGGGCTAATTCTGGTAGATACCAAATACGAGTTTGGCATTGACGAAAACGGAAGTTTGATGCTGATTGATGAGGTGCACACCCCTGATTCATCGCGCTATTTCATAGCCGAGGGATACGAGGAACGGCAACGAGCATGCCAGCCGCAACAACAACTAAGCAAAGAATTTGTGCGCCAGTGGTTGATAGAGAACGGTTTTCAGGGCAAAGAGGGGCAAACGATACCTGCCATGACCGATACATGGGTGGAGGAAATCTCATCGCGTTACATACAACTTTATGAAATGGTAACCGGTAAGCAATTTGACCGCAGCGGCTATGATTACTCTCCCGCACATATAGAGCAGAGCGTAATCCGTTATTTGCAAAACATACAGGCATGATTTTTCAATGCCGCGGCCGAACCATAGACCTTTCACAGCCCAAGGTAATGGGGATAATCAATCTTACCCCCGACTCGTTTTACGATGGCGGCAGGCATCTGGATGATTATTTATCGCTGGCTGAGCGTATGTTGTGTGAGGGCGCTGTTATATTGGATGTGGGTGGCATGAGCACCCGACCGGGAGCCAAAATAATTACAGCCGAAGAGGAAGTAGCGCGCATTGAAGAGCCGCTGCGCCGGTTGATTGAACGCTTTCCAGAAGCGATTTTTTCGGTTGACACGCTACATGCCGCCACAGCACGACTCGCCCTGCAAACAGGTGCACACATTATCAATGACATTACCGCCGGCACATACGATAAGGACATGTTCTCCACTGTTGCCTCATTCGGGGCTGCGATGTGCCTGATGCATATACAAGGTACACCCGAAACTATGCAACACAACCCGCTATATAAAGATGTAGTAGAGGAGGTGTATTCTTTTTTAGAGGAGAGAATTGTTTTGGCAAAAAAGACAGGCGTAACATCTGTAATAGCTGATGTGGGTTTTGGGTTTGGAAAAACTCTGGAGCACAACTATTTGCTGTTACAATCGCTGCACCGATTTAAAAAACTGCAGGTACCCTTGCTTTGCGGTGTAAGCCGCAAATCAATGGTAACAAAACTACTACACACCACTCCCGATAAGGCGCTTAATGGCACTACAGCGTTGCACACTATATGTTTGTT
This sequence comes from Chitinophagales bacterium, assembly GCA_025057415.1. GTDB lineage: Bacteria > Bacteroidota > Bacteroidia > Chitinophagales > LD1 > Bog-950. The sequence goes on along the minus strand of JANWXI010000004.1, from coordinate 18,510 downwards.
ACAAGGGGCTGATATTTTGCGTGTACACGATGTACAGGAAGCCGTGGAGTGTATTAAAATTACAGAAGCGTATCGCTCCCGAAAATAAAAACGCTCCCGCCTGGCGGGAGCGTGAAAAAAATCAGACAGAAAAAATTTATGGGCGCGGAGGCAATGCCTCTTTTACGATAAGTTTTCTCTGCTGAAATTCCTGCCCGTTGATGGCCTGAATGGCGGCAGCTGCCTGCTCCTGGTTGGGCATTTCCACAAAACCGAACCCGCGGCTGCGGTTGGTTTCACGGTCTTTCATGATTTTTACCGAAGTGACCTCGCCATAGCGGGCAAACACTTCGCGCAACTCCTCTTCTTTAGCGCGGAAGTTGACGTTAGCAACATAAATGTTCATTACTAAAAATAATTAAGTTAAAAAAATAAATGCCACCCTCGCGAGTGGCGCTGCAAAGGTAATAAAAAAATATTAGTGATGCAAAATCCTCTATGCTGTACCGCTTACGAGTAATCACTCAATTTAGGTTACATTTGCCGGCAACACTTCCACAATATCATGATTCACTCTACCAAACTTTATCGCAATTCACTTTTCATCCTGCTCACTGTATCCATTTTCAGCGCTGCGCATTTTGGATGCAAAAAAGAAAAGCCGGCTGAAGCGAAACTTATTTTTAAATTTAAACTTGACTCTACACAAGTGCGGCTTAATAATTTCGGGCAACCTGCTTCCATTCCCGCCGGTAACGCGGGACAATCACCTATATTTAACGGTATAAGCGCTCATTATATTGAAATGGCGCCCACCATGTTTACGCAAATAGGGCAGGGGGCTATTTTGTACCATCAGGCAGAAACCACTACCGGCGGCGCTAATGCCATTGATCATTCCAAAGCCGTAATACGCAAAAGCGGTGAAACATTTTTTGAGATACCCATCAAGGATGTACCCCCCGGCACTTACGAGTGGCTGCGCGTTTCGCTCGCCTATCAAAATTACAACGTAAAATTGCGGATTGATACTACAATAGCCGGTTTCCCCATAAATCAGTTTTTTGATGCCACCATTGCTTCCTTTGTTGGCTTTAACACTTACATTACTAATTTCAACATCAATACAAAAAATATCACAGTTAACGGGAACAAAAAGCAGGGCTTTTGGGGGTTTGAAACCACAGTTTACAGCATGACGATTGCCGACACCGGCTCAGCGCCGGTTACCACTGTACCCAATCCAATATTTGCTACCTCGCCCATTCCGCCGGGTAGTTGTGTGGTAACAGGCGCTTTTGAAAACAGCCCTCTGACTATTACCGGTAACGAAACCAAAGATATTGTGGTGGAAGTATCGCTCTCTATCAACAAAAGTTTTGAATGGCAAGACAAAAACCCCAATGGCTGGTGGGAACCGCTCAAAGGCGAGCAAGTGGTGGACATGGGCCTTCGCGGACTAATACCCCGCATCCAGCAGTAAGATTTATTCAAAAAAATAACCGGTATTTCCCAAACCTACAGAAACATTCGGCTCAGTACTTGTCAAAGGGTGGCTCGTTGGGTGGAGGTACGAAGTCGTCAGGCGGGTGCTTGCGCTCGAATCCCGTACTGTCATCCTCATTAGTATCTTCGTTAATCTTTGACTGGAATCTTTTGTAGCGGATGCGGTTGTTGCCTTCCAACATTTCAAAGTACTCATCGCGGGATGCCAGTTCGTGGAGATTTTCAAATTTGGCATAGTCGCTTTCATAACGTACCCGGATAGTGCCAAGCGGTCCGTTGCGATGTTTTGCCACTATTACTTCTGCAATTCCCTGGGTTGGTCTTCCCTCTTCGTCAGTATCGATTTTGTAGTATTCGGGGCGGTAAAGGAAGATTACAATATCGGCATCCTGTTCAATAGCGCCTGACTCGCGAAGGTCGCTGAGAATGGGGCGTTTATCCCCGCCACGGGTTTCCACAGCGCGCGAAAGTTGTGAGAGTGCGATAACCGGAGTGTTCAACTCTTTGGCCATTCCTTTCAGCGAGCGCGATATCTGGCTGATTTCCTGTTCCCGGTTACCTGATTTGTTATCGGAATGACCACTCATCAGTTGCAGGTAGTCGATAATGACCAGCTCAATATCGTACTGTTGCTTCAGGCGCCGGCACTTGTTACGCAACTCAAAAATGTTGATAGCGGGCGTGTCATCAATAAAAACGGGTGCGTTTTTGAGTGAGTCAATTTTGGAAGTAAGTACATCGTACTCATAATTTTCTAACGTTCCCCTGCGTATTTTATCGGCCCTGATGTGTGTTTCCATGGATATAAGGCGTTGCACCAGCTGAGCGTTACTCATTTCGAGCGAAAAAAGCGCAACGGGCTTTTTATGATCCACTGCAGCGTTGCGCGCCAACGCCAGGGTGAAAGCCGTTTTACCCATGCCAGGACGAGCCGCCAGAATGATAAGATCTGATTTTTGCCAGCCACCGGTAATTTTATCCAGCTCAATAAAACCCGAAGGTACACCATTGAGGTGGTTTTGGCTGTTTTTCATGCGAATATCGAGCTCTTTCAGCTCGTTCATCAGAATGGTTGAGATATCGAGCGATTGCCGCTTGATATTGTTCTCAGATATGTTGTAGAGGTTTCGCTCTGCCTTATCTAACAACTCAAATACATCCGTGGTATCCTCATATGCATCGCGGATAATTTCGGTAGATACGCTGATGAGTTGCCGCTGTACGTATTTTTCAGCAAGGATGTGAGCATGGTACTCGGCATTGGCTGCCGAGCCGACCTTGTTGGTGAGTTGCGCAACGTAAAAGGGGCCGCCCACATGATCGAGGTCACCGTTTTTTTTGAGTTGCTCGGTTACGGTGAGCAAATCAATTGGTGCCCGATTGCTGTATAGGTTGCGGATGGCGCGCCATATCCGCTGATGTGCATCTACATAGAACACATCATCGCTCTTAATAATCTCAATTACCGAGGTAATGGCGTTTTCCTCAATCATCACCGCACCCAGCACGGCCTCCTCAAGTTCGCGCGCCTGGGGAGGTAACTTGCCGATTTCACCGAGCGGTGAGTCAGACAAGGTGGGCTTGCGCGGTATTTTTTTTATGATATTGGTGGGGTCTGTCATCGTTTCACGTTTTATTGTACTAAAGATACTAATTCACAACATCTGCAGCGGGCTGCAAATGTGGATTATTGAGTAATTGTTACAAGATTTTTACCGCAAAAAATTCTTCACGTTCCATACACGTTTCACGGCTTTTTATCCACAAACGGTAAAATCAGATTGATAAACAGGCAAAATTTACATTCAAATAAGTGAATGCCAAAACGGTGTACAGTATCCGCGTCAGCTCTCAGAAATGTGCATAATTTATCTAGTGTGACCTAACAACTAATCCGACAATTTGTATGTATAGAGGTGAAAATGCAAAAACAAACCGCAGCAATAAACTAATCATGCGCAGCCGTAACACCCGGTGGGGTGGTTATGTTTGGATTACCCCCACCTGAAAAGGGCGGGTGATAGGGGCATGGTTGGCTGCCTCAATTCCCATAGAGATGTATTTTCGGGTGTCCGCCGGGTCAATGATGCCATCCACCCACAAGCGGGCGGCTGCGTATTTGGGGTCCATGGTACTGTTGTATTTTTCCGTAATTTTTTTGAGAAGCGCTGCTTCTTCCTCGGGGCTTACGTTTTTCCCTTTTGCTTTCATGGCGCTAACCTGAATCTGGAGAAGCGTTTTAGCTGCCTGCTCCCCTCCCATCACCGCAATGCGCGAAGTGGGATACGAGAAGATAAACCGGGGACCGTATGCCTTGCCGCACATGGCGTAGTTACCTGCCCCAAAACTGTTCCCTACAATGATGGTAAACTTTGGCACTACGCTGTTTGATACCACATTCACCATTTTGGCTCCGTCTTTAATGATGCCGCCGTGCTCGCTTCGGCTGCCCACCATAAAGCCCGTTACGTCCTGCAAAAACACGAGAGGTATCTTTTTCTGGTTGCAATTCATAATAAAACGCGCTGCTTTGTCGGCACTGTCGCTGTAAATAACTCCGCCAAATTGCATTTCGGTGGTAAAACTGCCGGGCTCACCGCTCACTTTGGGTTTCTTTGCCTTCACTACTTCGCGCTGATTGGCAACAATTCCCACAGCCCAACCATCAATCCGGGCGTAACAACAAATTATTGATTTGCCGTACCCTGCCTTATACTCCACCACATCTCCCTCATCCACAATGCAACGTATCAACTCGTGCATATTGTACTGACCGGTCACATTCTCGGGTAAAATACCATAAATGTCTGTGGAAGGGCGGGCGGGCGGACGCGGCTCAGCCCGGTCAAAACCCGCCATGTCGGGTTTGCCGAGTTTATCTATAATATTACGAATAGTTTTAATACATTCTTCGTCATTCTTCATTTTATAATCGGTCACACCGCTTATTTCACAGTGTGTAGATGCGCCACCCAGCAGTTCGTTATCAATCACCTCACCTATTGCCGATTTTACGAGGTAACTACCCGCAAGGAAAACCGACCCTGTCTTCTCAACAATAAGGGCTTCGTCACTTAATATAGGAAGGTATGCACCTCCGGCAACACAACTCCCCATAATGGCGGCAATCTGCGGTATGCCCATAGCGCTCATCAGAGAGTTGTTGTAAAAAATCCTCCCGAAATTCTCTTTATCGGGGAATATTTCGTCCTGCATGGGAAGGAATACGCCTGCGCTGTCAACCAGATATATGATGGGTAGGCGATTCTCCATGGCTATTTCCTGCGCGCGCAAATTCTTTTTGCCCGTAATTGGGAACCATGCGCCGGCTTTTACAGTGGCGTCATTGGCAACAGCAACACACAGCCGCTTGTTGACGTAGCCGAGCTGCACCACTACACCCCCCGAGGGACAGCCGCCATACTCTTCGTACATGCCATACCCGGCAAGCTCCCCGATTTCCATAACCGGCCGGTTTTTATCAAAAAGTAATTCAAGTCGCTCCCGGGCGGTTAGTTTGCCTTTTTCCTTGTGCTTTTCTATGGCTGCCTTTCCTCCGCCTAAACGCACCTGCTCGCTCACTTTGCGCAACTCACTCAAAGCAAGCCGCATGGCATCCTCGTTTTTGTTGAATTGCAAATCTGTATTTCCCATAGTTCTACGATTGCGCGCTAAAATAGAAGGATTGAAACTTGCGCATAAACACCCCGAAAGAATTCCATGTACGCCATTAATCGGGTTATATCGCTTACGCAAAATACACTCCGATAAAATAACATAACTAAACGACTATAAAAATTTAAATCATTATTATGATGGGGTGCCCCCGCTGCTGCGCTCCGCAGAGCTACGCGCAGCAGCGGGGTCGGGCTGGCTACGGGGTACGCTTTCGCTCCCGCCGCGCCCGCGCATTGCTTGTCTTTTCAATGGTGCGGGCGCGGCCGCTTCGCTGCGCTCGCGCCCTACGCATCCCTCACCCGATTGAAGAGGAGCAGAAGGGCGTAAGGTCATTTGACCAATACTGTCTCTTGTCACAATTCTACTCTTCTGCGCGCCTGCGCCGCAGGCGCAGGCGCGCATTCGCGGTACATCACACAAATTCAACAAAACCCCCAGATACGACTACTTCACAATAAGCTCTTAACCGTTAACTACTGTCCTGATACTTCAATGCTCTCTTATCACATAAACTCTTTCCAGATAATCAGGATACATCAGGAGTGCAAATTTAACCGGGGTAACTGAGCGGCTGCTTCAAAGGAAGGAAAATAAACTCCGCGAACATACATCTGATACAAAATCCCTTTTGTACCCTCAGGAATAGATTTCGCCAGAATGTGTTGCCTTTAAATGCGTAATATACAATTTCTCTTTCATATAATCTGGCTATGGGCAATGATTGTTAAATATTAAGCATATCATACCGATTAAACGCACAAATAATCTGCAAACATGTTAATAAATACAGTTGTACTGCATTATTATTACATCGTGCAACACATAATCCGCATTTTTTGCTTGTTTCCATTTATATACTGCGGGCAATTTTCCACCGCCCAAACATACTTTTGGGTGAAGTTTACCGATAAGAAAAACTCGCCTTACACAATAGATGCACCGCAGCAGTACCTTTCACAGGCGGCTATTGAACGCAGGATTAAAGAAAACATCCCGATTGATAGTACCGACCTACCCGTTAGCCCGGCTTACATCCAAGCCATAGCTCCGCATGTGAGCCAAATCAAGCATTGTCTTAGATGGTTTAACATGGCTGTAGTGCGTCTTGACGGCCAGCAGGTAATTGATTCGCTGCTTCAGTTTCCGTTTGTAGCCGATGCAGACACCATTCACCGCTATCCATTTGCCAAAAACGCTGCTGATAAGTCAGAGTCGGTAACAAGAGTAAACCAGCAATATGTTCATCCTAACCCTTACGGATTTTCATATCGCCAGGTCAGCATGCTCAATACCGATTTACTCCACCAGTTGGGATACAGCGGCAAGGGAATTGTTATGGCATTTATGGACAACGGTTACTACAACCTACCCAACATTGCTGCTTTTGACTCCATGCGACCCAATATTTTAGGTACGTACGATTTTGTAGATGATGAGAGCGATGTATATGATGACAGCAACCACGGCACCAATGTATTGAGTTGTGCGGGCGCAAACTGGCCCGGATACTATGTGGGCACAGCCCCTCATGCCTCGTATTATTTACTGGTAAGCGAAGATGACAATGCCGAGTGGCTTATGGAGGAGTACAACTGGGCTGCCGCAGCCGAATGGGCCGACAGCGCAGGGGCACAAATTTTTTCTACCTCGCTGGGTTACACCACCTTTGATGATGATTTAGGAAACCACACTTATGCCGATTTGGACGGTAACACAACCGTAATTACCCGCGCCGGCAACATAGCAGCCAGCAAAGGAATTATTGTATGTAACAGCGCCGGCAATGAGGGCAACAAACCCTGGTATTACATATCGGCAGCCGCAGACGGTGAAAAAATCGTTGCCGTAGGCGCTGTTGACTCATTTGAAGTAATAGCAAACTTCAGCGGAAGAGGACCCGCCTACGGCGGAGCCATTAAACCCAACGTATGTGCACAAGGTAAGGGAAACTATTGCATCACGATTCACGGAGATGTAGGCATAACCAATGGCACATCATTCTCATGCCCTGCCATAGCCGGCAGTATTGCTGCGTTGTGGAGCGCATTTCCCGACAAAACAAGCGGTCAAATTCTGGATGCTGTTTACAGGAGTTGCGACCGGTACCATTTTCCTGACAATGAATACGGATACGGCATTCCAGATTTTTACGCTGCTTACCTCATGCTCCTGAACGATACTCTCAGGCATTTATACAATCATTCGGATGACATCATCATTTTTCCTAACCCATTTACCGATAACTTGCGGGCAGCTATAACAGGTACAGGCAGCCGTTGGCACGGCTATGAAGTATTTGACCTTTACGGGCGTAAACTTCTCAGCGACCGGGTATACATTCGCCACAATACATTTGAAATTTTATCTTTGGAGGCGCTGGACGGACTGCCCCCCGGAGAATACCTGATGCGATGGGAACACACACCGGGCAGAATTTTTCGACTTTTAAAAACCAAGTAGAGCCATGGAAACTTTCAACGAAGAAAAACCGAATGACAAAGCGTTTATCGTATTAAAACCCAAGGGTCCTGTATCCATTACCGGCAATTTTGAGGTAACGCTTGAGGACGGCACCAAACTCGAAAAGCGCGAGAAGGTCTCATTGTGCCGATGCGGTATGAGCCAAAAATTGCCATTTTGTGACGGCTCACATAAAGCGCTCGCACAGTGATGCAAAACTATTTGAACGCAGATTTGTTAACCTGTAAAAAGTAAGATGAAACTATTTCTCACTTTCATCCTTCTGACTATGACAGTAATTCCCAACGGAAAATCAGTATATGATTTTACCGTAAAGAACATTGATGGCAAAACAGTTTCGCTTGGCGAGTACAGAGGCAAAGTGTTGTTGATTGTTAATGTTGCAAGTTACTGCGGTCTTACACCGCAATACAAAGAGCTCGAAGCGCTTTACCGAAAGTACCAACAACGCGGGCTGGTAGTACTCGGCTTCCCTGCCAATAATTTTATGGGTCAGGAACCAGGCACTGATGAAAGCATTAAACAATTTTGTACGCGCGAGTATGGTGTAACTTTCCCGATGTTTTCTAAAATTTCGGTAAAAGGTAAGGATATTGCTCCTTTGTACAGTTATCTTACTCAACAGAAAGAAAATGGAGTAGGTGATTTTCCGGTTACCTGGAACTTCCAGAAATTTTTAATTGGGAAAGATGGTCGTATCATTCGCAGTTTTGCTCCAAGAACTTCTGTAAACGATGAAGAGGTGATACGCGCCATTGAGAATGCGCTCATGCAATAGCCGCTTCGCACCGGACGTTTAACATTCTTCGGCCTCAACTACTTCAAACCCTGCGCTTATGAGGTGAGTCCAAAAGGCGGGGTAAGATTTATTCACCACGGCAGGGTTTTCAATCGTTATGGGATGCAGTAAAGCCAACGGAGCAAAAGCCATAGCCATTCGGTGGTCGCCATAAGTTTTTACCGGTAAGTTGGCTGGTTGATAGTTACCGCGCAGCTGATAAAAATCAAACATAGATGCGTACTCAAACTGCAGATTAAATTTTTGCAATTCGCGCTGTAAAGCAGTGATGCGGTCAGTTTCTTTGAGGCGCAGATTATCAATACCCGAAAAAGAAGTGATTACACCCTTTGCTCCAAGCATCGCGGCAAAGGTTTGCACTAAGTCGGGGTTATCGGCAAAGTTGTATTTCATCATCCGCGGGTATTGTACGTTTCTTTTACGCAGGGTAACGCCATCATGGCTAAAGGTTGTTTCGCAACCAAATCGCTCCATCCATTCAACTATGATACGATCGCCCTGGCGCCAGTCATCGCAAAGCCCGAGGAGCGAAATTTCAGCATCATCTGCCAAAAATACCATGCTGTACCAATACGATGCGCTGCTCCAGTCGGCTCCGATAGAAATATGACTGGTGGCAATGTTTTGCAACGGCATCGCATAACAAGTATCGTGTGTCAATGCAGCATCCACTCCTAATTGCCGCAATATGGATATAGTCATCTCTACGTAAGGTCGCGAGCGCAAAGAAGTGGTAAAATGAATCTTGAGACCCCTTGGTAAAAAAGGAGCTATAAGCAACAGGGCGCTTATAAACTGGCTGCTCACATCACCAGCAATCTCCACTTCGCTTTTTATATTATTAAAATTTTCTATAGGTATAATTTCTACCGGGGGATACCCCTCTTTTTCGCGGTAACGCACATCAAAACCGAGCCGGCACAGCGCATCCACCAGATGGCGAACAGGTCGCTCCCGCATACGCGCATTTCCGGTAATGATTTTGTGCGTGTTGAGCGCTGCATACATGGCCGTGAGAAATCGCATAGATGTGCCTGTATCTTCCACATCGGCTATCAAAGCATCGCTTTGCAATAGTCGCATCAAGCGTTGAGTGTCATCGGCAGCAGAAAGTCGTTGTAAATTAAGTTTACCGCCCAGCAACCTGTTTAATATCAACCAACGGTTGCTCTCGCTTTTTGAGCCGGGCAACTCTATCTCTGCACGAAGACAGCGGGTAGGGTGCGAGAGCTTTATCCATTGCATACGGTAAGATTATAGTAATTCAGAGCATCTGTTATAAGACCCTCTTCGATAAAGTGCGGTAATGAATAACTGCCTATTTCGCTAAGCAGGCAACATGTGATTTTTCCATTGCGGTTCTTTTTATCGTTGCGAAGATAGTGCATCAATGCACCAAAATCCTCGGCAGGTACTATGGGCAACCGGAAATTTTTCGTGATTTTTTTTGTCACTTTTTCCAACTCTTCAGCGCTAAGCAAGCCGGTGCGATGTGAAAGGTAGCTCTCTGCCAGTATGCCACCTGCCACGGCTTCTCCGTGTAACATAAGTTGTTGCTTTTCTAACCACAAGCTCTCTAATGCGTGCCCGATTGTGTGGCCGTAATTCAACGCCATGCGTATTCCGTTATCATGAAAATCTGCACTCACAAAACGGTTTTTGATTTTGATATTTTCAATCACCAACTGGTGTAAATCGCTGTGATTGGTCAACCTGCAATCATCGGGGAGATTTTCAAACATCTTTCTGTCGGCAATCAGGGCATGTTTTATAACCTCTGCCATACCGCTCATAAACTCACGCTCGGGTAAAGTGTGCAGGAATGGCGTGTGCAAGAAAACTTTTACCGGCTTACGAAAGAGTCCGAGCGCGTTTTTGTACCCGGCAAAATCAATTCCTGTTTTTCCTCCCGTGGCGGCATCCACCATACCAAGCAACGTAGTAGGAATGTTTACAAAGTCAATACCGCGTTTGTAGCAGCCGGCAACAAAACCTCCGAGGTCGGTCACCGTACCGCCACCGAGGTTTATCAGTAATGCGTTTCGGTCTGCTTCATAGTGCAATAACTGTTGCCAAACCGAGGCGCTTGTGTTGAGGGTTTTGTGTGACTCGCCCGCCGGAAAGTGTATCACCACGTGGTTGTCCAGTAAAGGTTCTAATATTGGGTAACAGTACCGCAGGGTGTTTTCATCAGCAAGCACAAATACCTGCCTGTAACCGGACCGGGAAATAAACTCCGGCAACTTTTCTAAAACATCATGTTCATCGCCCATGTCGTCAACAAACTACCGAAAAAGCGCTCATGTTTCAAAATATATCCTTTGGTAGTAATGAAGGTTAAACAGGCGGGGAAAAGAAAATTACTGAAATAGCGATAAAGAGAATTATTCTGCTATTGAGTAGAACCCTGTATATGAAAAAATCCCCGCCTGCGGCGGGGACTCTCTCCTTTCCTTTATCGGGAATTCCGGATAAACCGAAACCTACCCTTCAATAATCAGGTATGAACCGTTGGCGCCGGGTACAGCGCCAGCCAGCAATATGAGGTTTTCTTCGGGCAGAACTTTCGCCACGCGGATGTTGAGGATTTCAACACGTTGCCCGCCTGTGCGTCCTGCCATGCGCATGCCTTTGAAAACGTGAGAGGGGTCTGATGAGGCGCCAAGCGAACCGGGAGCGCGCATACGGTCGTGCTGGCCGTGAGTGGCCATTCCTACACCGGAAAAACCATGGCGTTTTACAACGCCCTGAAAACCCTTGCCTTTAGAAGTACCGATTACATTTACCAGGTCACCCTCGGCAAATACATCAACAGTTACAAACTCACCCACCTGCTTGCCAAAGTCATAGTCGCGAAACTCGTGCAACTTACGCTTAGGGGTGGTACCGGCTTTCTTAAAATGACCTAGTAATGGCTTGGGGGTGTTTTTCTCTTTTCGCTCATCAAAACCTAACTGCGTGGCATAGTAGCCGTCTTTTTCGGGAGTTTTGATTTGCGTAACAACGCAGGGACCTGCTTCTACGACAGTCACTGCTGTATGTCTGCCGTTTTCGAAGATGCTGGTCATTCCGATTTTCTTACCAATGATGCCTTTCATAGTTTTTGTTTTTAGAGGTCTCCGCCTTAGGGGGCGGGTACATAAAAAATATAGTTATTTACAATTTTTACAAAGGTTGCGTTCTACGTAAACCTTCTCCATTTTACCGTCTTTGCCTTTAGCGCGGTAGTAGCAGCCGCCTTTTTCGCCTAAGTAGAGTTGACGACCGTTGTATTTACCGCATTTCTGGTCAGCAGCTATACCGGCAAAAGTGAAAGCTAAAAGCGCGAGGAGTGTTGTAATCTTCTTCATAAACTTACGCTTTAATTTCTACCTCTACACCGCTGGGTAATTCCAGTTTCATCAACGCATCGATGGTTTTGGAAGTTGAAGAATAAATATCCAGTAAACGCTTATAGGTGCAGAGTTGGAATTGTTCCTTGCTGTTGTTATTCACATGGGGGCAGCGATTGACCGTAAAAATTTTTTTACGGGTGGGCAAAGGCACAGGCCCGCTGACTACAGCACCGGTGCTTTTTACGGTTTTGACAATTTTCTCTGCGCTTTTGTCCACGAGATTGTGGTCGTAGCTTTTCAGTTTGATGCGTATGCGCTGGCTCATAGAAAGAACGTTATTTGGGTTTTGAAAAAGTTTGGATTATTCTTCAACGGGTTTAAGTTTACCAGAATTTTTGGCTATTACAACAGATGCCACGTTTTCGGGGGCTGGCTGATAGCTGTGGAACTCCATAGTGGAGGTAGCGCGGCCCGAAGTGAGGGTACGCAACTGAGTAACGTAGCCAAACATTTCGCTAAGGGGTACTTTAGCTCTTATAACTTGCGCGTTTTGGCGGGCTTCCATACCTTCAAGAATACCGCGGCGGCGGTTGAGGTCACCCACTACATCTCCGGTATTTTCTTCGGGGGTGATTACTTCAACTTTCATGATTGGCTCCAACAAAATGGGCTTGGCAAGTTTAGCTGCGTTACGGAAGGCGAGTTTGGCACAAAGCTCAAAGGAGAGGGAGTCAGAGTCAACTTCGTGGTATGAGCCGTCAAAGAGACGTACTTTCAGATTGTCCATTTCATAACCAGCCAGCACTCCGGTTTTCATAGCTTCTCTGAAACCCTTTTCTACGGCAGGGATAAATTCTTTGGGTATGGCTCCACCGAAAATGTCATTAATAAACTGCAGGCCAGATACACCTTCGTCAGCAGGGCCAATTTCAATTTTAATTTCGGCATATTTACCCCGACCACCGGTTTGTTTTTTATAAAGTTCACGGTGCTCGATGGTGGTTGTGAGGCGCTCTTTATAGTTAACCTGCGGAGCGCCCTGGTTGCACTCTACCTTAAACTCTCTGCGTAGGCGGTCAATGATTATTTCCAGATGCAACTCACCCATGCCCGAAATGATAGTTTGGCCGGTTTGTTCATCGAAACTGACGCGAAAAGTAGGATCTTCTTCGGCAAGTTTCGCCAAGCTCATGCCCAGTTTGTCCATGTCCTTTTGGGCTTTGGGTTCTATGGCTAGTGATATAACCGGCTCGGGGAATTTCATGCTTTCGAGCACGATGGGGTGTTTTTCATCACAAAGCGTATCTCCGGTGCGAATGTCTTTGAAACCTACTGCAGCTGCTATGTCACCTGCCTCTACGCGCTCAATGGGGTTTTGCTTATTGGCATGCATTTGAAAGAGGCGCGAAATGCGCTCTTTTTTGCCTGTGCGTGTGTTTAATACATAAGAACCTGCCTCTAAACTTCCGGAGTAAACGCGGAAATAAGCCAGGCGGCCTACAAAGGGGTCGGTGGCTATTTTGAATGCCAATGCAGTGAAGGGCTCGTCAGTATCGGGTTTGCGGGTAATAATTTCGCCATTTTCGGGGTTGGTGCCTTTTACTTCTTTTTTGTCTTGAGGGGAAGGAAGCAAGGCACATACGGCATCCAGCACGGCCTGCACACCTTTGTTTTTGAAAGATGAACCGCAAAACATGGGCACGAGTTTTTGTGCGATTACGGCCTGCCGAATAGCTGAGCGAATTTCATCGGGAGTGATGGAGTTGGGGTCTGAGAAGAATTTCTCCATCAGTTTATCATCAAACTCGGCAACTTTTTCAAGTAGCTGCTCGCGGTATTTTTTTACATCCTCCTGTATATCATCAGGACACTCAACTACTCTGTAGGTCATGCCCAAATCTTCTTCATTCCATATGATGGCCTGGTTGGTTACCAGGTCAAATACACCCTTAAAATTATCCTCGCTACCGATGGGAACCTGCATTATCAGGGGATTGGAGCCGAGCATGGTCTCTACCTGCTTAACTACATTAAAATAGTCAGCGCCCTGGCGGTCCATTTTATTTACAAAGCCCAGGCGCGGAACACCATAGTTATCGGCCAGGCGCCAGTTTGTTTCGGACTGGGGCTCTACACCATCAACGGCTGAGAAGAGAAACACGAGACCATCCAATACCCGGAGAGAGCGGTTTACTTCAACGGTAAAGTCCACGTGGCCGGGAGTGTCGATTATATTTATATCGTACTTTTTTCCTTGCCAGGTCCATTGACATCGGGTGGCGGCAGAGGTAATGGTGATGCCCCTCTCCTGCTCCTGCTCCATCCAGTCCATGGTGGCTGCGCCATCGTGCACCTCACCGATTTTGTAGTTCACACCGGTGTAGTAAAGTATCCGCTCGGTAGTGGTGGTTTTACCGGCGTCAATATGCGCGGCAATGCCGATGTTTCTCGTGTAGCTGAGGTCTTTTCCCATTTTCGTTCAACTGTATAGAACCAGTTCCTCTTTTATGATTGGTTTATATAGAATTAAAACTTAAAGTGAGCGAATGCCTTGTTGGCTTCGGCCATGCGGTGGGTGTCTTCTTTTTTCTTAAAGGCAGCTCCTTCGCCTTTGGAGGCGGCAATGATTTCGGAGGCAAGTTTATCGGCCATGGATTTGCCGTTGCGCTCGCGGCTGTACTGAATGAGCCATTTCATGGCCAGCGCCTGCTTGCGTTCAGGGCGTACCTCCACGGGTATCTGAAAGTTTGCCCCACCGATGCGCCTTGATTTAACCTCTACAGAGGGTGATACATTTAGCACAGCTTTGCGCCAAACCTCCAGGGGGTCTTCTTTAGTGCGCTCGTGTACGAGGTCGAGTGCTCCGTAAAATATTTTGTAAGCCACGGACTTTTTACCCTCCCACATGAGGCGGTTAACGAACTTGGCAACGTCCACATCATTGAATTTGGGGTCGGGCTGTATGTAACGTTTTGGAGCTCTTTTCTTTCTCATGTATGATTATGTGGTATTTTTCGTGGTGATTATTTTTTAGAAGGAGCGGCAGCAGCACCCGCTTTCGGGCGTTTGGTGCCGTACTTGGAACGGCTTTTTTTGCGATTTTCTACACCGGCGGTGTCGAGCGAACCACGCACAATGTGGTAACGCACACCCGGGAGGTCTTTTACCCGACCGCCGCGAATGAGTACGATGGAGTGTTCCTGCAAGTTGTGACCCTCGCCCGGGATGTAGGCGATTACCTCCACCTGATTGGTTAAACGCACCTTCGCTACTTTGCGCAATGCAGAGTTGGGTTTCTTGGGCGTAGTGGTGTAAACGCGCGTACAAACGCCCCGCTTTTGGGGGCAGGCATCCAGAGCGCGGCTCTTGGATTTTGCCCGTATGATTTCGCGCGATTTACGCACTAATTGCTGAATAGTAGGCATCCACTTTTGTTTTTTGGGACGGCAAAAGTAGTTTTTAATGGCAGAAAACAAAAACTCCTTTTCATTATTTGTTTTAGAAGTGTGTGTATTAGGCGCCTAACCCGCCTGAGATGCGTGGTAAGTGGTGTGACATAAGGGTGAGATTAGAGGATGATTTACAATGGGTATAAAGTAGATATGTGATCAAAAGGGTACCGGACAGGTGGCACATTGCGCCTGACCGGTACTGAACGATGCGTAAATGTGGAGATGAATTGTTAAATCGATAATCAAACAGGTAAATGAAGAATGTGTTGTGTAGCGTGTGAAGTGATGCGAAGACAGGTGTGTACCCTGGGTGCGCCAGCCGGGTGAGGGATGCGTAGGGCGCGAGCGCAGCGAAGCGGCCGCGCCCGCACCGTTGAAAAACAACCAAAGTGCGGGCGCGGCGGGAGCGACAGCGCACCCCGTAGCAAGCCCGACCCCTGCTGCCTGCGCGAGGTACGAGCGCAACGCAGCAGGGGGCACCCCCAAAGAACTATATTGTAAAAAAATGTAATTTATGAAGAGCGCGAAACAGCTTTTGCGCTTGTGAGGGGTTTTTGGAAGTTTTGTGAGAGGTCTTCTAATTGTACGCCTTTGAAGCGGAGGATGAAATCTTTGCCGTAAACCAGCGAGGGGGTTTGCGCACCGGTTATGAAGTTGCCTTTGAGGACTTCGTTTACGATGGCAACGGCTGTGAGGTAAGTGAGGGTGTAACCTTCGGGCAGGGTGAGCAGCATTTGTTTGGTGATGCCGAGGTTGTTAGATACCTCGCCCCAAATGGCTGAGCGGGCGCTTTGGCGCTTGTTGGCATCGGGGCCGGGCGGGCGCGAAGTAATGCGAGTGCGGAGGAGCTTTTTGAACCATGCCGAACGAAGGACAAAATTGATAAAGTTGCTAAGTTTTAATGTGCGTATGACGCGCGGAGGCAGTACGCTGTAAACTGTGATATTGGGAATGGATGTGGAGCGATAGGCAGTGGATACATCGCCCCAGGTGATGGCCACGGCATTATAGGACTTTTTATTGTATTCAATAGCACGGGTTATTTCGCCTTGCTCCACGGTGCGGAGTTTACCGCGCCGGCGGATGACGGTACCCATGCCGAGGTTTTCAACAATGGTGAGCGCTGTACCGCGCGAAATGCCACCTCCCAAGCTCATGATTACCAACTCCAGCATCAGCGCTGACGGAAGAGCATCTTTGAGGTGAGCTGCCAGACAATCTGAAGGAACCACATCAAAGCCCACACCGGGCAGGAGCATAATGCCCGCATCGCGGGCTTGTTTATCCAGCGCAAACACGTCTTCAAATATCTGGTACTCTCCGGTTATATCAAGGTAGTGCACTTTGCTTTTGAGGCAAGCCCGGAGCATAGGCGGTGCAGTGTGAATAAACGGGCCGGCACAATGCAATACACATTTGAAACCCGCTATGCGCTCGGCTATTGCATCGGCATCATTTAACGGAAAAACGAGGTAGGGCAAATTTAACTCCCCTGCAAGTTTTGCCACGCGGTTTGCATCGCGCCCCGCCAAAGTAGGACGCATGCCACACTCTACGGCGTGCCTTGCAATCAACTCTCCTGTATAGCCATAACATCCGTACAGCAACCATGTATCTTCTGGACGCACGGGAGGGGTATTAGTGGGTCTGATGTAAAACAAGTACATATTTGAGTAAAAACCAAAAATTTATTGCAAAAAATTAACTCGCTGACCCATACGGTTAAGGCATCGTATTTTCATTATTTAGAAACTGTTACCAGATAAAAAATGCGCACAACCATGCAGTTATATTTTCAGATTTGTCATTTCTATTTTCTATTTACGGCGTTTGTGTTTAATCACAATATTTACAGCACTCAGGCAACATGACCGAACTTCATTTTCCGGCCGACTTTGTGTTTGGAACTTCTACAGCGGCAGCACAGATTGAAACCGCTTTTGAACATGAGTGGGTAAACTTTACATCAAAAGACGGGCACATTTTTAACCGCACCTGCGACCATGAGTTGCACCGCGAGGAGGATGCCGACATAATTGCCTACTGCGCTCCGTATTACCGCATGGGTTTTCTGTGGAGCAAACTGCAACGCGCCCCGCTTGCCCCATTACACGAAGAAACAGCTAACGAATACGAGCGATTTTTGGAATTACTCAGCGCAAAAGGCGTACAAATAATGCTGGTGCTGCACCACTTTCACAATCCAAACTGGTTTCTTGCAAAAGGCGGGTGGGAGAAGGAAGAGAACGTGGCATTATGGGTTGACTTTGCCAGAAAAGTATCGCAACGGTTTGGCAAATACGTGCGCTTCTGGAATACTTTTAACGAACCAAACGTGTATGCTAGCAACGGATGGATTACGGGGTTGTTTCCACCACAGCAAAGGAGCATCCGAAGAGCTTTCCGCGTTATCAGAAACCTGGGCAAAGCCCACCATCTGGCTTACACAGAGCTTAAAAACGAACATCCGCATATTCCGGTTGGCATCAGTCATAATGCTGTAATCTTCAGCGCAGAGAACCTGGCCGGTCTTTTACCGGCTCGCATTTCGGACTGGTGGTTTATGGACTTTTGCCTGCAACAATTTGCCGGAGCGTTAGATTTTTTTGGAATGAGTTACTACGCAAAAATTTCACACGACCCTCATCCCATAACGTACATTGATACTCCCGACAAAATCAAAAAACTGAACAAACCCCACGATGACATGTGGGAATACTACCCGCAAGGAATGGCGGAGTGCATTCACCGCTACTGGAAAAAATACCGCCTGCCGATAATCATTACCGAAAGCGGCGTATGCACAAGTGATGACAACTTCCGCATCAGCGCCATGAAAGAGTACCTGCGTATTGTGCATGCGTGCATGCAGAGCGGAGTGGACATACGGGGGTATTTTTGGTGGAGCACATTTGACAACTTTGAGTGGAACCTGGGACCTACGTACCGCTTCGGCCTGTACGAAACAGACATTGAAACAAAGGAACGCCGCAAGCGCCCCAGCGCGGATGTTTACCGCCAGGTTGCCTATGGCAAAACGATACGCTTGTAAAAATGAACGATACGCACAAAACGAAACGGGCAATACATTAAAAATTGTTTTATATTATGGGGTGCCCCCGCTGCTGCGCTCCGCGGGGCTGCGCGCAGCAGCGGGGTCGGGCTGGCTACGGGGTACGCTGTCGCTCCCGCCGCGCCCGCGCGTTGTTTGTTTTTCAACGGTGCGGGCGTGGCCGCTTCGCTGCGCTCGCGCCCTCCGCATCCCTCACCTGGGCAAGCG
>JANWXI010000049.1 GCA_025057415.1 Chitinophagales bacterium | reverse complement strand
CATCCCAAATCCTTTTTCGCGTGCTGGACGAGCGGGATAAAATAACCCGCCTCACCGGCATGTTTCAAAAAGAAGTGGCGCGGCGCATAGCAGCTTCCCCCGGCAACAAAGATTACGGTATTCTCAGCGTGCTTACACAGTTGTATTATCGGGCAGAGTACCTTTTTGATGTATCGCCCGGCTGTTTTAAACCCCCGCCCAAAGTGATGAGCGGCGTGATACGCCTGGAGCGGCTCAACACCCCATTGCCCTGCGATGAAGAATTGCTGCGCACGCTTGTAAAAGCGGCTTTTCAGCAGCGCCGCAAAACGTTACGCAACAGCTTGCGCAACTGGCTCGCAGGGGGCGCTCCGGCTCAGGACCCCATGCTGGGGCTGCGCCCCGAGCAACTCTCCCCGCAGGACTTTGTGCAACTCACCATTCTTCTTGCCGCAAGCCGGTGATGAGGTGCGCAAATAAGTTGCCATTTACGACCGGAAATTACATGCATCCATCACTACTTTCAGCCGGCATAACAGAGCAGTAATCAGACATTTAATGACTGTCCCCTTTCGTCTGTATCGGCATGCCTGGCAGTAGTTTCTCAGAGATGTGTTTTCTGTGTGCCGCACCGTACCAAGCCGCCAACCGATATTCACCTAAGCTGATATAAATTAAAGAAAACAGTAATACATTTTACAAATTAAACATGAGGCGGCGAGTAAATGAGGCGATATGAAAGGTTTCGCCAGTAAGCAAGTTGGTGGTAATTTTGGAGTTGACAAATAGAAAACTTAAATTTGATTTAAACAAAACACTAATGAGTGAAAAATTTTACATAGCTGTAAATGGACAACAAGCGGGTCCGTTTACTATTGAAGAACTCAAAGGAAAAAATATTCAGAGGGATACTCTCGTATGGACTGAAGGTCTTGACAGCTGGACAAAAGCTGAAAACATACCAATGTTGAAGGAAATATTGCGTGCAACACCGCCACCGCTTCCCAACACAGAAGTAAAAACAACTTCGCAACAAACTTCGCCACCACCGATACCAACGCCTCCCCAATTCAATGACAAATATTTCGGTTACGAATTGGCTCGCAGACGAGAAAGGTTATTTGCTAGAATAATAGAAGCAATAATAATTTCAGTTCCAATTTTATTGCTATTTGGAAGAAATCTAAGTGATAGGAACCCATATAGTTTTGGTTCAATAGTTGGTGGAACTATTTTTTCAGCAATACTGGGAGCAATTTTTTATTCATTGTGGGGGGGCAACCTCGGACATAAAATAATGGGCTTGCAAGTTATTTCCAAAGAGAATGGAGAAATTCAACGTAATGCTAAAACCGGAGCACTCAGAGAAACCCTGAAATATCTTTTTAGCTTTGTTTTTATTCCGGTTGTTTGGCTTCTTTGGGACGACAACAAACAAAATCTTTATGACAAAGTAGTTAAGACCTACGTTGTAAGAAAAAGCAGGAGCGGCAATAAATTTTTTAGGGGTTGTTTCCTTTTTGTTTTAACTGTATTTTTTGTTGTTTTTTTGCTAATCTGGGGCTCCATTTACTTCTACATTAACGGCGTCTCTGCTCTATCTAATTATGTTGCTGAGCGAATTCCAACTTCCGTTGACAAAGAGGTCGGCAGAGAATTAAGGCGAGAAATTTTAAGATCAGTTCCGATTGATGAAGAAAAAACAAGATTGCTATCAGAGTTTTATGCTGCATTGGGATATAACACAAAGACAAAAGTTTACGTAGTAAAAGAAGATGAGTTTAATGCTTTTGCATTGCCCGACAATTCAATTTTTGTTTTTGACCATGTGCTAAGAGAAGTAGAATCTTATCCTGAGCTAGCAGCGCTTCTCGCGCACGAATACATACATATTAAGAACAGACACGGTATAAAAACTCTTGCAAATTCATTATCAAGAGAACTACTCACCGCACTTTTAACCGGTGATGACAATTCGGAAACGTTGATTAGTAATTCAAATAAACTATTGACTTTAAAAAACTCAAGATATTTTGAAATTGAAGCCGACAAGGGCGCACTTGAGTTACTAGAGCAGAAACGCATTGACATTAACGGGATGGCTGAACTGTTCAAACGAATGGAGAAATTGTATGAGGCAACTGACAACAGTGTTCCTTCATACTTAAGTACACATCCTGACATTGAAGATCGTTTGGAAATGATAGAAGAAGAAATAAAAAAGAAGCAAAATAACTATATCAACAGTGAAAAACTAGACGAATTGTTTCAAAGGTTGACAACATTTAATGACGGTTACTATTTATACGAATGAAAAGAAGTAATGGTGTCAACACTGTCTGCTGTTGCACTGTTCTTCATAAAAAAATTTGGTGAATTAAAATTTTACTTTCTGGTAAAACTTTTTCTATATATCAAGCTTAATAGCTCATAGTATTACCCTAAAAACAAGTGATGATTGTAATATTTTATCGGCTTTTTCGGCAGTAATTTTTTGCCTTGCATAAAGCAGTAACCAGCATTTCAGCCAGACGAATGAGTTAGTTTTATTTACAGATAATAAAAGTTTTGAAAGTTGTATTACAGGCACACGAATTTTGCATTATGCGTCACATTTAATAAAGATTTTAATTTTATTGTGTACCACCAAAACCCGAAAACCTCGGCATGCATTGTATGAAACAGACAGCAATCAAAATACTGGCAATTTTTCTAACGACTATTATCGTTTTCAACTTCACTTACGGACATATCACAATAGATGAAAAGGAAATTAAATTTGTGCCTGACACTGAGTATAAGGTTGCAATGATTATTGACAGCTTAACAGGGACATGGGAACTTGTAAGGACAATTCGTTATGAAAATGGTGACACAATAATTCAGGAGCCCTCGGTATGCCTTTGGCTGACACCCCAAGCAAAACCATATACCACAATCAGAATTTACCCTTTGAGAAATTTTGAAATTGAACAGGTATGTATGAAATGTCCATACCTATTTTGGAAAGGGCAATTTGAAATTGAGATTAGAAATTTTAGAGGACTTGGATTATTCTATATCAAATTCGTTGACAACCGACTGAAAAATACGAAGAGCAAAAAACAGAAAAATGCTATTACATTAATATTCAATGGATACTTGACAAATTTTGAAAACGGTGAGTTAACAATAACTGACGATGAAGGAACTGAATGGATTTACAAACGACAATAAAACGGACTAAAGAACAACACCTGCTAACAGGCGCTCTACCCAATGACGAGGCAAGGCGGCCCATTGAATATTTTACCCGCATCAACTTTGTACCCTGCCCCCAAACCCACAGCCGGAGACCGGTCGCCTGGCGTAATTTTCGTCAGTTTTCTGTATTTTTTGTTTAAGAGTATTTGTAAAATTTGAAACATTGTTTTTATTCGCCTTTTACCAACATAACCCCGTGAAGACCATACGTTTTGCCTCCAAACCCTCCAACATTTCTATTGTAGAAAAACTCGTGGACGATTTACGGGGTGAGTACAACATTGGCGATGACGTTTACGGCAACATCCTCATCTCCCTCACCGAAGCCGCCAATAACGCGATTATTCACGGAAACAAGTGTGACGAGAGCAAGGAAGTAACCATCGAATACGGCCTGGATGCGCGCGGCAAAAACCTCACCTTTATTGTGAAAGACCAGGGCAAGGGGTTTGACTATACTCAACTGCCCGACCCCACCGCCCCCGAAAACATCGAAAAAACCAGCGGGCGCGGAGTGTTTTTGATGATGCAGTTAGCCGACATGGTAGTATTTAACGACAACGGCGCCACCGTAGAGATGAGCTTTCGCCTCTGACACACCTTGCAGTGCATTTCGCTTTTGCCATAGCCCTTTATGACATAATCATTACTTTGCAAGGCCTCAAAAGGCGTTCATGAATTACCGCATATTAAATATTGTTTTATTTTTATATGTATGTGTGGGGCTGCCGGCGCAAAACCCTGAAAAACCCCGGCGTGTGGCGGGGCCCGTGATTGGCGCAGTCACCCGCACCTCGGCTAAAATCTGGATATGCTACAGAGGTCATGGCGATAACATCATCATGCTTTACGACACAACCGATAAAACATATCACTACGCTACGCGGTTAGAGAAAATCAACGACCGCAAGGGCAACTTCGCCATGAACATGACCTTCAGCAACCTGTGCCCGGGCCACGTGTATAAAGTGCACTACAACACCGACCCGCTGCTGCCCCGGCCGCGCTGTATTTTCAAAACACAGGAAGACACTCCGGTGTATGATTTTCGTTTTCTGACCGGCTCGTGCAATTACATGAGCCCCGGCATAGGGCGTGTAGTGTTTCCGGGGCTGAGCATCCGCATATTTTACGCCATGAAACGCAAGCGTGCCGATTTTATGGTTTGGCTGGGCGATAACGTTTATTACATGTTCAGGGATTACCGCGGGTTCGACAACATGTTTGCCCGCCAACTCAAAATCCGCGACCGTTTTTTTGCCCTGAGCGACTTTATGAACGGCATTGCCAACTACAGTATCTGGGACGACCACGACTACGGCTGGAACGATGCCGATAAAGATTTCCCCTACAAAGAAGACGCGCTCAAAATTTTCAAGGGCTTCTGGCCGAACGATTACAGCGGGCAAGACACATTCCCGGGCACATACTTCACTTTCCGCTATTATGATGCTGAGTTTTTTATGACCGACAACCGGTGGTATTTAGACCCCGAAGGCGATACCAACGGCGCCTACCTCGGCTCGCAGCAACTAACATGGCTGCAAAAGAAACTTGCTGCCAGCGATGCTACGTTTAAGTTTATCTGCAGCGGTTCTCAGGTGCTCAGCGATGCCTGGTTTGACGATTCGTACGCGAAGTATTCGGCAGAGCGTAACCGGCTGCTGAACTTTATAGCCGATAGTAACATTACAGGGGTCATTTTCCTTTCGGGCGACAAGCACTTTACGGAGCTAAGCAAGCAGATGTGGAAGGGGTATCCGTTTTACGACTTTACCTGCTCACCGCTCACCAGCCCGGTACTGCCCACCAAAAACCTGAAAGGGTTCATTAACTCATACAGCATCAGGAGCACGGTGCTGTACCGCAAAAACTTCGGTATGCTGCACATCACCGGCCCGCCCGAGGACCGCAAATGCGTAATTGAAGTTTTTAAAAAATCGGGGAAGAAGGCATGGGAGTACGTTATATCAGCCAGAGATATCAAAAGGGGCGAATAGGGATGATGATTATTCAACCCGTACGCATATTGCGTGTGAGATAAATTTCCTTGTAGTGTGACAATCACACATAGCTTCAGGCAGATGACAGCAAGCGTACAGGGTAGCAGGCAGTTGCCTGACGCAGTGCTGCCCTTGCAGGCAGTTGGGTGAGGGATGCGGAGGGCGCGAGCGCAGCGAAGCGGCCGCGCCCGCACCGTTGAAAAACAACCCATGCGCGGGCGCGGCGGGAGCGACAGCGTACCCCGTAGCAAGCCCGACCCCGCCGCCTTGCGGAGCTTGGCGGCGGGGGCACCCCCAAAAAATAAAAATTATTTTATATTTAAATTATATTTAATATGATGCTTCCGCGCCTTTGTTCTTTCGCTGCATAACGCGGTGTGCGGCGTGGAGGATGTGGGGAGTGTCTAATCCGTACTTGGCGAGGAGTTGGTCGGGGGTGCCGCTTTCGCCAAAGGTGTCGTTAACGGCTACGAATTCGAGGGGCGTGGGGCGGTGGTGCGCAAGGAGCGATGCGATGGTGGAGCCCAGCCCGCCTATGCGGTTGTGCTCTTCGCACACTACGGCGCAGTTTGTTTTGGTGACGGAGCGGAGGATGGCTTCTTCGTCAAGTGGTTTGATGGTGTGGATGTTGATGAGTTCTACGGAGATGCCTTCTGAGCGGAGCGCCCGCGCGGCTTCGAGCGCTTTCCACACCATGTGCCCTGTGGCGAATAGAGTTACATCGGTGCCCTGGTTCATGATGAGCGCCCTGCCGAGCTGGAAGGTGCCTTCGGGCATAAACACCGGCCATGCCGGGCGGCCAAAGCGCAGATATACCGGCCCTACGTGGTCGGCTGCTGCAAGGGTGGCTTCTTTGGTTTGGGTAAAGTCGCACGGGTTGATGACGACCATGCCCGGCAGCATTTGCATGAGGCCGATGTCCTCCAGTATCTGATGGGTGGCACCGTCTTCGCCAAGGGTGAGGCCGGCGTGCGAGGCAGCGATTTTTACGTTTTTGCCGCTGTATGCCACGCTCTGGCGTATTTGGTCATATACGCGCCCGGTGGCGAAATTGGCAAAGGTGGTGGCAAAGGGTATTTTACCCCCTATGGTAAGGCCCGCCGCGATGCCAATCATGTTGGCTTCGGCAACACCGCACTGAAAAAAACGGTCGGGAAATTCTTTGATGAAATCGTCTAATTTGAGTGAGCCGGCTAAGTCGGCACACAGCGCCACCACGTTCGGATTGGTACGGCCTAAGTGCAATATGCCCGCTCCGAAACCGGAACGGGTGTCTTTTTTACCGGTTACCGGAAAATCATCTAACGTCATGTTTCTTCAAAGCTTCAAACTTAAACTTCCGCCGCTTTGTATTTCAAACTCTTTGTCCACAGTGGTGTGGATGGTGCGGGCGTTTTTGGCGCGATACACCAGGCGGTATTTGCCGGGCTGTATGGCGATAATCTCCTGCCGCTCGCGCGGGTGCAGGTCGTAAATTTTTACCAGGCGATTGTTTTGTACGGCAAAGATAGCGCCGTATAAATCAAACGATTTGTTGAGTGTGAGCGTACCGGGCGCCGGCAAAAATATCTCGGTAGTTTTGCTCTGCTCTACGCGCACGCCTTTAAGCGAAGTAACCGGAAGGGTGAGCACGTCAACATCGTAGGTTCCGGTGAGGTATTTTTCGGTAGTAAGTATGCGCTGTGTGTAAATAGTTTGTTTACTGCCCGCAGGCGATACGAGGCACTGTATGCGCTCGTTGTGTTTGTTTACGGCGCCTTGTTGCTGATACATAACTTTGATATAACCCTGGGGCGCGTGCAGGTTCAGCACGTGGTGACGGTTGGGCGCGAGCACGATGCTGTCTTTTGTAATGGGCGGTAGGGTGTGTACCACAAGGCGGTAGGTGTATTGAGGCGAGAGCACGAGGGTATCGGGCTGGCCGCGGTAGTTGAGCGTGTGGTAAAATTCATAGCGGAGCGATTGGTCGGCCATGTCGTAAAAACTCATGCTCACGTCTGTTTCGGTGGGTTTGCCCTGTTCATCGTTGAGGTTTACCTGCAGGGTGGTTTGTGCAAATACCGATAAGGTTTGCTGCTGCAGGGCAGAGCGAAACTCGTCATGTGCATAAGTGGCTACGGTTTTGGCGAGGCAACTCATATTGTCGAGCACGTTTTTTTGTACGTTCATGCCGATGATAATCGGCCGCAGCCACACGCGGTGTTCCTCAAGCGCTTTGCGTGCCGAGCAGATGTCGCGGTCGCAGGCATCTTCGCCATCGGTAATAACGATGATGATTTTGGCGCCGTTGAATTCGCCAAAATCGGTTGCCGCTTTTTCTATGGCATACACGAGCGGAGTGATGCCGCGCGGGCGCAGCTCTTGCAGTTTTTGCCGGATGCGGCTCGCATTGTTTGGGGCAAAATTCACCTCAAGGCGCGTATCGCGGCAGTTGAGGTCCGGTTCGTGATATAAGTGCCCGAAAACGCGAAGGGCGGTTTCTACGCCCGGTATGCGGCTGATGCTGTCGGCTGTTTCGGTTAGCGCCTGGCATGCCGAGTGCCATTTGTTGCCGCCCCGCCAGTCCTGGCGCATGCTTTGAGACGCATCCAGTAAAAACAAAATGCGCACGGGCTGCTGTGCGTAAACCCCACACGAAACAGCGAGAACACATATAAAAAATATAAAATATGTTTTCAGAGTGTTCACAGCTTGGGGGTAAGGGTAGTGGTGAGGGATTCGGTGATGGTGAAGGTTTCGGTGCGCGTGGCAGCGCTTTGCCTGCTTGTCTCGGGTTTGTAAACCATGCGGTATTTGCCGGGCTGTAATTTTATCTGATGCACACCGGGCTTAACTGCCGCCCGCCATACCAGCCGTTCTTGGTGCAGAATGCTCACCAGCATGGGCGCAGCCACGTTAAAGGAAAGTGTGCCGTAAAACGGCACCGCGATGCGGTTATCGGCAAAGCCGCGCAGGGTGGTGTCTGACACCACAGCAGGGGTGGTGGTGATTTCTGCACGGTAAGCGCCGCGCAGGTAGTTTTCGGTTACGTTAAACGGCTGCACCTGCACAATTTCGCGGCTTTCGTTGCGCACCACTACGCGCGCATCCTGATTTTGAAAATTGCTCAGCGGACAATCGGCTGTTAGCTGCGCCAGGGGCACGTCCACAGCTATGAGGTTGTGCTTACCTACGGCAAGTTCAATAGCTTCTTTGCGCACCGGGGGCATGGTGTGTACTTCCAGGTCATACAAGCCGGTGGGGTCTAAGTACAGTGTGTCGGGGATGCCTTTTTCATTCAGCGAATGAACAAAGTTATAGATGGGCTTGCCCGAGTGATGGTCATAAAGCGTAAAAGGCACATTGGTTACGGTGGGCATGCCTGCTTCGTCAAGCAGCAGCACCTGCGTAGTAGTTACGTGGAGCGTTTGCCGGATGATGATGCCAATGGTTTGGTAAAAAGAAGTGTCATTTTGCGTATCATACACCTTGCCGATGCACGAAAGTTTTTCAGCGAACTTTTGACCGATGTTCATGCCTACGACAAACGGGCGCAGGGCAATGCGCCTGGCGGCAAACGCCCCGGCAATGCGGCACGGCTCACCGCGGCAGTTTTCCTGCCCGTCTGTAATCAGCACAATGGCGTGTAAGCCGCGGGCATCTTCCGGAAAATCGCTGATGGCTTGCTCCAGCGAGTAAGCGATGGGGGTCATACCCTGCGGGGTGATGCGGCTCAGCGCATCGCGGATGTGCTGCGAGTTGTTTTTGGCAAAGGGCACGAGCAAACGGGTATCGGTACAATTTTGTTGGGAGCGGTGAAACTGGTGCCCCAGCGCACGCACAGCAAACTCCACACGCGGGTTCTTGCGCTCCACCGAATCAATAAACTTGTACAATAGTTCGCAGGCGGTCTCAAATTTTGTTTTGCCGCCCCATTTCTCGCGCATGCTGCCCGAGGCATCTACCACAAACAAGATGCGGTGTACAGTGGGTTGATACACCGGTGTGGTTTGCGCGCCTGCCGTGCAAAACCACAGCGCCGCGAGCCAACAAAATAACCCCCTCAGCATTTCGTGTGAAGGTAACGATAATATTCCATCTGCGCGATAACGCAACGCTCATATATAATATTTTATGTAAATTTTTTTTCATGGGGTGCCCCCGCTGCCGCGCGCTCGTACCTCACGCGCCGCAGCGGGGTCGGGCTGGCTACGGGGTGCGCTGTCGCTTCCGCCGCGCCCGCGCGTGGATTGTTTTTCAAGGGTGCGGGCGCGGCCGCTTCGCTGCGCTCGCGCCCTCCGCATCCCTCACCCGAAAGAAGGGAGCGGGCCGGGCGACTTGGTCACGTATGACTACTATTTTTCAATTTACACAGATGCTTAATTAATGTTGATTGAGCGTGTTTTGATTTGCAGCAACTACATAAAAACTTCTGATATTGGCTGTTATTACATTGCTACGAGAAACAATTTTTTGTACCAATAGTGTCCTAAACGTTTTGGTGAGGATTCAAAAAAATACTTATAATCAATGCTTTGCATTATAAAGTATGTCCACTTAAAAAAGTAAACCCTGTGATAGATTTGCGTCTGATGGAGGTTTTGCCTTGTTAAAGGGTTTGTCGGGCCATCACTGATATTTAGATATACCGGCAAATTACTGTTATAATCAAGCTACATGTGCATCTTGATAGCTCCTTTGGTCGTTTTATACCGTGCCCAATCAAACAAACTCAGGCACAAACTAATGGTAGTGGAATCCAACAGAAAAATCTTGCTCTTGATTTTGAACTTAACCTGCTTAAACCTTGCTTGCTGTCCTAATTGCTCTAGTAAAGCAAAGTAGTAGTCCCGAAACAATTCTCACGATCGGTGTTTGTTTTGATAGCTGATATTGCTTTTGCCGGGGGCACGCCTAATACCTAAATGATTCAGGTTACCGGTGGCTGAGCGAGGTCCATTGCTGATGCCCCGAACCGATTGGCTTTTGGCAAACTGACAAAACAGCATAGTGACTCAGTATATACAACTGTTATAGCCCTTTTGATGTTTATCAGTTTAATGCTTGGGCTGCCAGCTTAGCAAAAATGCTGCGGTCTGACTTGCTAATAATTTGAGCAAACAAAATTATATTTACCATGAGAGAAGTGGGTTTGGTTTTGTCACCTCTAAGGTAACTTAGATTTAATAAACCGCTTCTCTCTCTTTTATATTTTATATTAGGACGCTATTTCGTAAAATTATACTTGACCTGCACATCATAAGCTGCGCTGCAGTAAAATTTTTGTCTTAGTTCACTACAACAACTTTGTAACTTTTACACAATGGTGTCAACACACCTCAGCACTGTAATTTTTGGAATGAAAACTCCCCTCATGTACAAAGTCAATACATAATGCAAAGGTCATCTAGTTGCAACAAGCATACCCGCAAACACGACTTGCCTCACCAAATAGTATTTGCGATACATTGAGCGGGCAATACACTGAATTATGCAACTGAATTAATCATCAGCGCCCGATGAGCAATTTACGCACCACGGCTCTGTTGCCGTTTTGTACATTTACAATGATATAACACACATCGCATACATCCATTTCTTTAACATAAAGAGCAGATTGCTGCCAATTGTCTTCTAAGAGCAAGCGCCCATCAGCAGCGTAGTATAGAATACGCGCATCAACATTTTGAGCTTGCCGGAAATCCACAAACACTTTATCGCCATTACTCCACAAACCAACCGGCTGGACAGCAATATGAGGCACATTTGTGGCTTGCGACACGATGATGGTTTGCGTAGCAGTTGCCGTGCAGCCGTTAGCGCTTGTAACCGTGAGCGTCACATGGTAAGTACCCGGTTCCAGATAAGCATAGGCGGGATTTGCCACACCGGTAATTATCGTCCCATCACCAAAATCCCACACAATAGAAACTGCATCTTCCGGAGAGGAGTAAAACTGTACCTCGCTGCCCACTGTGGTTGAAGAAGTTTGCATGGTGAAATCAGCCGTAGCGCTTTGTACGCCAGGCACCAAAATATTTTTCACCACACTATACCCCATCGCGTCTGTAAAGGTGAGCGTATAGACACCTGCGGGTACATAAATATTTTGTGGAGAGGACTGGCTAAGCATGCCCCCTGCCACATAAGCGCCGTTCTGGTCTGTTACAACATATTGCCATATGGCTTCGCCCGGTTGCTGCAGTTGTATAGCGCCCTGTTGCATACAGGTTGCCGGGGAAGCTTGAACAATCATCGGTGGTGTAAAGTGAAGTACAAACCTTGCAACGTCATCTCCGGCTGCGGCATGAAAACCATATTGCTGATTATACCTAAGGTTCACACGCGTTTGCAGAAGCTTATCTTCGAGGTACACATACGAGGTGGGGTCAAAGGAGTTGATACCATTAAACGTTATGGTGAAAACGCCTGAAGCTCCCGGGTTAAAGTTTAGTGGAATTGCAGGCGCCTCCTGCAGGTTTTTAACGGTGTTGTACGCCATCTGCTCTCCCCAATTATTTAGGGTGCTAAGTGTAGGTTGCCCGGCGCGGCTTACTAACTTGCGCGAGTCGTAACCTACGTCAAAACCACCGCTGGCCAATTCGTTAAATTCAATATACGTAATGTCGTTAAAGCCATTTCCGCTCACCGTAGCGCTCAGGTAATGCTGGCCTGCCTGCTTGGTAAACTGGGGCAGTGTGCCGGGTTCTACACAATAGCTTTTATCAAACACAAACGAAGCGGGCGCTTTGGGGGCTGATACCGGTCCGCCATCGCCACGGTGCACCATCACGCCCTGAAACGGCGCCAGCAAGCCGTTATTCGGCAAACCATTGTAGGGCTGGTAGGTGCCGCTGTATGGACCACTTGTAATCCAAATGGCAGCATCATCAAAAAATGCATTGTTAGGTGCCGCTGCCAGCGAGGCTGCGAGGTCATAAGGAGCTAAATAAGGATTACCCAACAACTGCCACCCGGATGAGTAACTTCCCGGTGCAGGGTTTTGAACGGTGCTCAAACTGTATCCCGTATTCGCCAGGCCGCTCACGGTGTAGGTGGCTTGCTGATTAGGGCTGCCTGTAATGCTGAAATTTCCGCCATTCAAATAAATGGAATACCCGCGCCCGTTTTGTGCCGTAGCGGTGGAGGGTTGCACAAACCAACCGTACAACGGGCAAGCTCCACCGGGACCGAGAGGGGGCTTGGTTTCATCCCAGCTAAATACTTTTCCGTATGGAGAGCCGATAGCGCTCTGGGTTTCGTCACACAATCCGCCTGTGTAGTAGGGGATTACGTATCCCGAAGTTCCTGTAGCGCCAAAGTTGCTGAATGCCGGAGCGTTTACCGGTGATGAAGTGAAGTGTTGATTAAGGCCCGATATGGGCACGGTCAATTCAGCGGTTACGTTTCCGACCAATGTACCGTTTGATCCGCCCCAGTGTTTCAAATAACCATAAGCGTTAACGGCTGTACTGCGAAAACGCACCTTACCGGTGCCGGTGTTGTGCAAGGTTCCTGTTTTCAGGTCTAAGACATTATTGATACCAAACTCTGCTCCGTTGGCTACGCTAACCCCGGCGTTGTTGTTTATTTGCAAGTTATTGAAATTTGTTTCTCCATTCATACTCTGCGCGGCGCTGCCGTTCATTACAACCATGCCTGTGCCGAGTATGGCAGAGGGGTTTCCGCTACCGCCGGTCCAGTTATTACATACGTTGAGTTTGCGGTTGCCTTGTATGGTAATGCTTGCATTTGCCTGCACAGTAATGTTGCCTACTGTAACATCCGGTGCAGAGCTTTGGATTACCGGATACACAGGGCCTCCGGCGGGGAGGGTAGGGATGAGCACATCATCTGAGCAGGACGAGGGCACAAGACCCACATTCCAGTTGCCCGGATTGTACCAGTCAGAGTTTGCGTTTCCGGTCCATACGATGTTGCACGTACCAAGGGTGAGTGTAACAGAACTGCTCACCGCAGCACAAGGTCCGTTGCCGGTAGCAGTGAGAGTTAGCGTCACACTGCCATTCGCTACATCAGCAAACGAAGGTGTGTATGTGGGGTTCACAAGCGATGGGTTGTTGAAGGTACCCGTACCGCTTGTAGTCCACAAAACTGAGTTGTAGTCCAGCGCGGTGGCGCTTGAAAGCGTCACGGGGTTTTGTCCGCAGGTGGGCGGAGCGCTGCCTGCATTCACCGAAGGGCTGCGATATACGGTAATCGTTTGTGTTGGGTCGGGGCACACATCTGTTGTCACATTGTATGTTATTGTAAAGTTTCCGCTGCTGAGTGTGGGCACAGGAGCGGTAAACGTATTGCCGCTTACACATGGACCGCAAGTGGCAGACCATACTCCCCCGCCCACGTTTGCTGTAAGTGTGCGCGTACTGCCGCTGCACATGTCTGCACCGCTTGAAGTTATTACGGGCTGTATGTCATTTCGCAACTCCACCTCATCTTCACTTTCGCAGGTGCCGTTGGTTATTTTCCACTTCAGCGTAACACTGTTTCCGGCTGCGAGGCCCGTAACCTGCGAGTTGGGTGACGTGGGGCTGACAATCGTAATACCCCCAAAGCCACTTACGTAACTCCACATACCTGTGGCCGGTGCAGGGTTATTACCCGATAGCGTAAATGTATTGTTGTTACATTGCGCAACATCAGCGCCGGCATTAGCAGTGGGTAATGGAGTAACAGATACATTAACATGTGCACTCGCGCTGCAACTGTTGTTATCCGTAACTGTAACGTTGTATGTGCCGGCTTGCGAAGGCACAATGTTGTTTATCGTAGGGTTTTGAATGGTTGAGGAAAAACCGCCCGGACCCGACCAGACAAAACTATACGAAGGAGTACCTCCCGTTGCCGTAGCCGTTAGGTTTACAGTAGCGCCCTGGCAGTAGTTGCCTCCGCCCCCTGCCGTTAACGATGGCTGGGGGTGTACGGTTATCGTTGCAGAACCTGAAAGCGTATTGGTACAGGCAGGTGCCGACTGATAGGCAACACTCACCAGATTGTAAGTAAATGTACCCGGCGTAGCTGTAGAAACCGATACAGTGGCTGAGGAAGATGCGCCCACGTTAATCGTGTGGTTTACTCCACCGTTCACGTTGTAAGTAATCGTTACAGGCAGCGTCATCGGATTGGTGAAAGTAATCGCAGGGCTTGGGGACCCCTGGCAAAGCGAAGTAGTTCCGCTGATAGTAGCTGTAGGCGTAGGGCGTACCGTCACCGTTACCGATGAGGAGGGCGCTGCACAGGTCCCGTGCGAAGCTACCAACGTATAAGTTTGCGTTGAAGTGGGCGAAGCCGTGGGGTTTGCAACCGTTGTAGAGCTTAAGCCCGTAGCTGGCGACCATGCGTACGATAGGGGTAATGTGGCGTTGCCACTCACCAAAAAATCATCAATGTACCACCAGTAATCCCAATCAAACACATATCTGAAACGTATGCGCAAATTCGGCTGCCCCACATAGCTGTTCAAATTGATATTAACCGTGGCAAATGCCGTAGCTGATCCTTGTGTAGAGGTCCAGGTTTGCAGGGTTGTCCACGTAGCTCCCCCGTTGGTTGATATATCAACGTTTGCACTTTCGGTTGTATTAAACTGATAAAAATGGCGAAAACTCAGGTTGAGTGTGGTATAACCCACCGAACTGAACACAGGCGATACAAGTGTTGTAGTACCTGCGTTACCGGAGCCGGCTGCATCCGAATTACTGCCGTAAAAATGCGGAGTGCCGCTGTTTACATACCCCGAAGTAGTGACAGAAATGAATTGCATCCAGTTGGCATTTGCGGGAGTGCCACCGGTGGAGTTATTTGTTGAAGTCCACCCCGGTAATGAACCTTCAAAATCTTCACGCAGTAGCTGCACATTACCTGAAAAAGGCGTTGCCGACCCGTTCAATGTTGTGCTGCTTCCGTTGCAGATGGTTACATCTGAACCGGCCGACACCGCTGTAGGGGCAATGCAGTATTGAATTACAATACCTCCGTTGGCGCCATTACCGCCGTTTTGCGAACTGCAACCTATGCAAACCGATGCTCTTTTAGCGCCGCCTCCACCTCCGCCAAAACCCACTCCCGGCCATCCGGCGCCTTCGTTACCTCGCCCATCACCTCCGCCTCCCCCGTATTCACTGCGCGGGGCGCCGCCAAATCCCCCATTGCCCCCCGAAGGACACACGCCCAATACACCCGACCCCATCGTGCCGTTTTGCCCGTTAAAACCATTACCGGTGGTTCCGGCAGCTCCTCCCCCGCCTCCTGCTGCATGACATGAACCCGCACCGGTACCATTACCCCCGTTACCTCCTGAGTATTTCACATCCCCTACCGATAGCGCCGCAGAGCCGCCTGCGCCTCCCGTTGAGCTACTTTGGGCTACCCCACTGCCACCCTTCGCCAAAACTGTTGTTGGAGAACCAAACCAGGTGTCCCCACCCGGATTACCCGAACCTGTACTATTGCCCAGTCCGCCCGCACCGATAGAGAAGTTAAACACCTGCCCGGGCGTTACATTCAGGGTCTTGCGTGCGTATGCTCCCCCACCTCCTCCACCGCAGCCGCGGCCGTCTTGTGCCGAACGCCCGCCACCGCCGCCTCCACCCCAGCAATGCACCGTAATGGAATATACACCCGATGGTACTGTCCACGTTGAGCCGGATGTCAATATAACCGTTTGCGTCTGTGCTGTTACATTAGTGTAGTAAGATACCATTAACCCACACATCAACACAACCCTCGCAGGTAGAATGTTGCAAAAGACCTCAGTAAAGTAAGTTTTCATAAGACCTCCGATTTTGGTCTAAAGGTAAATAAATTACTGCTTACTGTCAAGTTTCTGAAGGGGGTTGAACTTTCAAGCAAACCTCGATTGTTAGCTTCTCCACAAAAATTAAAACAATATTATATATGAATAAATTTTTTTATATTTTAGGGGGTGCCCCCGCCTGCGTCGCGCTCGTTCCTCACGCGTCGCAGGCGGGGTCGGGCTTGTTTCGGGGTACGCTTTCGCTCCCGCCCCGCCCGCAATTAACTTTTGAAGTGAGAGGTCATGCGACTTTGGGCCATCCGACCACTATTGTTTTCTACGCTGCGGGCGGGGCCGCTTCGCTGCGCTCGCGCCCTCCACATCCCTCACCCGAAGGGCACATACGCAATAAAGTATTTACAGTGTTTTATTACTGTTTGCCCTGTGTAACGTCATCCCCGGGCATAGAAATTCCCCGCAGCGCTAACTGTCCTCTGGTGAAAAATTCCGCTCACACGTTATAACTCTGTCCGCTAAATGCCCATGATACAAACCGCGCGTTTTAATACAAGCATGCGCGTCCTGCCGGTAAATTCAAACGCTGCGGCAGTTCTGCAATTATCTCTCTGCCGAAATGTACCTTATCAGGCAGCGCTTAGCTACGGGGAGCATGGTTTCGGGCAGCGGAAAAGATGTTTTGAACTCTACAACGTATGTTGCCGGGTTGGGTAGCTCTTTACGGCTTTCTATCAACCGGTACTTCACCTGCTCGTAATTTTGCGAGGCGCTGATTTGAAAACTGAATAAAAAGTGCGCATGGATACCTCTGAACTTCTCATGTACGTTCTCAAATAAAGTCACTACATAGCTGTAAACATTCACCATACGCCTCGGGTAATCGCTCAAAAAGAAATACCCCTCATCTTTGCGAAGCGGCAATATGCCCACCGGAAATACCTCAAGCTGATGCTCAACCTCATCGTACAGTTCTTTTCCCACGTTAAGCGAAGTTTCAATATGCGGCAAAGCAAACTCCACTATTTCATCTATTTCTTTCAATAGCTCTGTATCATCAAACAGGCGCTGATATTCAATACGCATGTTTTCAAAATCAATCCGCGATATACGGCGCGGAAACATCTCCGCCGTAAGTTGTTTCTTATTTTTGAAAATCTGTAATTGTTCGTAATGCGAAATAAGCTCGCTGAGCTTGGGGTATAATTTTTTTTCGTCAAACTGGCGGCTCACATGCTGCAGGTAAGCCAGCAATACATACTTCTTGTATTCAAAATCAATCCAACCGTCTGTAAGCCATGTGTTTGATAGGGTTTCCATAGCTTTGGGAAAAATTTTTACTACATAAATATTGAACGAAAAATATTCTATCAGGTTGTATTTTGCAAACACAAATTAACATTCTCTGCTATGCTGTACAGTTGCGGCTGCCGCCTTATATTCGCTCCGTGAAATTCTGCCACATCACTACGGATGACGTAAACTTTTTCAAACGCACTGTCGGAGATAAATATGTATTCACCGATGCAGACACCATTTCCCGATACAGCCGCGATGAAACCGACGGGTGCACTTTCCCTCCCGAAGTGGTAATAAAGCCCCGCACACCCGAAGAAATATCATCCTTGTTGCGGTACTGTCACGAACATTACATCCCTGTATCGCCCCGTGCCGCAGGCACGGGCCTATCGGCAAACAGTTTGTGCGTGCACGGCGGTGTAATGCTCTGTGTTGAGCGAATGAACAGCATACTGCACATTGACGAGCGCAGCTTACAGGTAACCACAGAGCCGGGGGTCATTACCGAACACCTCCAAAACACTTTGCAGGAAAAAGGGCTTTTTTACCCTGTTGACCCAAGCAGCCGGGGAAGCAGTTTCATAGGCGGTAATGTGGCTTGCAACAGCGGCGGCCCGCGCGCAGTCAAATACGGGGTGGTGAAAGATTTTGTCTTAAATTTAGAGGTCGTGCTGCCCACCGGTGAAATCATCTGGACCGGCGCCAACACGCTGAAAAATTCCACCGGATATAACTTTACACAACTATTTGTAGGCAGCGAAGGTACTCTCGGTGTTATCACTAAAATCGTCCTGAAACTCCTGCCGTACCCCCGGTACAACCACGTCATGCTCGCCCCGTTTAAAAGCATGGAAGATGCGAGCGCCGCTGTCAGTGCAGTGTTTCGGGCAGGTATTATCCCGTCTTGTATTGAGTTTATGGAGCGCGATGCCATCGTTTATGTTATGAATTTTTTAGGTGATGTAACCGTGCCCCTTGCCGATGATACCCAGGCAACCCTATTGATTGAAGTGGACGGAAACGACACCGAACAGATACAAAAAGATTGCGAATGCATTTACGAAGTACTCAATACATACCATGTGGGGGAAATACTTTATGCTGACAGCGAGGCACAGAAAAACGAGCTTTGGCGCATGCGCAGAAACATCGCCTATGCCGTTAAAAAAACCAACGTCACCGTTGAAGAAGACACCGTAGTGCCCCGTGCCGATTTACCCGAACTTCTCCGCCACATCAAATCAGTGGGTAAAAAGTACAACTTCCGCACCGTATGTTACGGTCATGCAGGTGATGGAAACGTACACGTGCGTATCCTCAAAGACCAGCTCAGCGATGAGTATTGGAAAAATGAAGTGCCGAAAGGCATCCGCGAAATATTCCAAAAAGTAGTGGAGCTGAAAGGCACCATCAGCGGTGAGCACGGCATCGGGTGGTTTCAGATACCCTATATGGACATAAAATTTAACGAAACGCAACTTGCCCTCATGCGCAGCGTAAAAAGCGTTTTTGACCCGCATGGTATCATGAACCCCGGAAAAATA
Organism: Chitinophagales bacterium; assembly: GCA_025057415.1. Taxonomy (GTDB): domain Bacteria; phylum Bacteroidota; class Bacteroidia; order Chitinophagales; family LD1; genus Bog-950. The sequence continues at coordinate 4,427 of JANWXI010000049.1, read as the reverse complement.
TTCTTTACATAACTACCCCCTTTCTATTGACGCTCAATGACATCCAACGTCACCGGCGCAAAACGATATAATGATTATCATACCCAATACTTTATCTATAGTCATGGGGTTCAAATCGGTATCAAAAAAATTACGTAATAGCTTGCGTATGTTGTAAATCGTTATTATATTTACAGGTGATTGTAGTAAAGTTACAATATCATTCCTTATGAAATACCTTTTTACCCTCACGATCATTAATTCATTTGCTGTATCTGTCATAGCACAATCACTTACTCCAACTGTAATTGCCAGCGCCGGCGCTTTTGCACAAAACGCCAACGGGAGTTTATCTTACACGGTAGGCGAGATGACAATGGTTGAGACGTTTTCAGCCAATGGAAACATCCTTACACAAGGTTTCCAGCAGCCCAACCAAATCATTATTGGTTTATTGGATATTACCCGCGATGCCTTTGGTTCGTTTGTTGTATATCCCAACCCCGCCGTTGATAACTTGTACTTTGGCTTTGAGTTTCCGGAGGCAGGCAACGTGAAGGTTGCCCTGTACAACACACTGGGTCAAAAGCTGTCTGATGTATTTGCGGCCGATTACGGCACGGGTAAAACGGTTGAAGTTTTTCAGGTTAGCAACCTGGCGGCGGGCACCTACTATCTTTCGCTCAACTTTACTTCGGCAGTTACCGGTAAAGAGTACGTAAGTACCAAATCATTTCAGGTTATCAACTAAGCGTTTCTGCGCTTAACGCTTGCTTGTAATGTGGTGTAACCTATTTTAAACTTTCATATTAAAATTAAATAGTATGAAAAAAATTATTGTTATTTTGGTTTTATCTATTGTAACCGGGCTTGCCAGTGCCCAGGCGCCGCAAGGTATGAACTATCAGGCAGTAGTGCGCAATGCTTCCGGGCAGCCGGTTACTTCCGGTACAGTTCGCTTTCGGTTTACCATTCGCGATGGTTCCCCAAATGGCGCGGTGGTGTTTCAGGAATCACAAACCGCTAACCCAAACTCGTTTGGATTGGTAAACCTGGTGATTGGCAACGGAGGTGGTAATCTGGGCTCGGTAAATTGGGGTAGCGGGCCTAAATATCTTCAGGTGGAGTTAGATATCACCGGAGGCACTAATTACGTGGATATGGGCACATCGCAATTGGTGAGTGTTCCCTACGCGTTATTTGCCGGTAATGCGGCAGGGGCCACCGGACCACAGGGCCCCACCGGACCAACAGGACCAGCAGGACCGCAAGGTCCCACCGGACCCGCAGGCGCTACCGGACCCAATGGCAACACTGGACCTACCGGTCCTACAGGTCCTACAGGCCCCACCGGACCCGCAGGTTCCGGAGGTGGAGCAACCGGACCTACAGGCCCAACAGGTCCCGCTGGCGCTAACGGGGCTACCGGACCCACTGGCCCTACAGGCCCAACCGGAGCCACAGGTCCGGCAGGTGTCGGAACTCCGGGACCTACCGGTCCCACAGGACCCACCGGACCTACAGGACCCGCTGGCAGCGTATCTTTAACAGGTACTGTTAATTACTTGCCTAAGTTTAATACTTCTACAACATTGGGTGATTCAAGAGTTTTTGACAACGGTACCAATGTAGGCATCGGAACTTCAAACCCTGTTGAGTTCCTGCACCTCCACTCTAACTCGGTAAACTACGTGGGCATTGCTATGACCAATTCAATTACCGGAAACACTATCAATGATGGCGTTTATTTTGGAATGAATAGCCAATTTGGTGATGCTCTCTTCGGTACTGCCGAAAATCAACCTTTAATCTTATTCACCAACAATACCGAACGCCTGCGTATTACCCCTACGGGCTCAGTAGGTATCGGAAATACAACCCCCACCAGCAGGTTAGATGTGGGAGGACGAACCAGAATTTCATACGCAAATTTCTCAACTGACTCAAGCGATTATTTTTTGATTATCAATAGCCCTACCACTGCTGTTAGTTGGAGTGGTATTGCTTTTGACAACTCAACCGGTTATCGATCTGCCATTATGTTTTTCAATGGTACTGTTACAAACCCTACGTTTAGTTTCGTCAATGCTAATTCTACAGGATATGTTTCATGTACGGCATCAGCATTTAACACTGTGAGTGACATTACGAAAAAAACAGACGTAAGCCACCTATCCGATGAGGACCTTGTGAAATCACTCCGCGATATACGCAACATACAATCTATCACATACCGTTTCAAAGATGGGGACGATGGCAGGTTGCACATCGGTTATGTGGCACAATCGTTACCCGACCATGTGCGCGCTACCCTACCCTCCTTACAACGAAACGACCCAACACCCTACGGTGTGGGCGTGAACCTTACGGATATGACAGGGCTCCTGTTGGCAGGTATAAAAGCACTTGACAATAAACAAACCGAACTGGAGCGCACTATACAAAAACAACAGGAATTGATCGAACAACTGCGCAAAGAACTAATTCAATTGCGTGGTGAATAAACATTAAGGGACGCAACCATGGCTGCGGTACCGATCCTGTAAACCGGTACAGGTTTTATAATTAAGTTATTCGCGCTATATTTGCCGCCCGCTTGTCTGTAACAGGCAAGCGCTTATTTCGCTAAGCGTGTGTATTTGAAGTAGTGACCCCGTTGATTGCCGAAGCGATGCATGCTTAAACAAATGAGCCGTGAAGGAGTTAAAGGAGTACCAAATACCCTATACGGGGCTGAAAGTCGGCATTCACCGGTTTGAATACGATGTGGACCATCGCTTCTTCCGCCACTTTGAGGGAGCGCTCATCAACGAGTGCAACGTCAAAGTAAAGGTTGAATTTGAAAAAAAGGAAACGTTCTTTATCATCCGTTTTTTTGTGGACGGTACAGTACGGGTTGAGTGTGACCGATGCCTGGAGCCGTTTGATAAGGAAATTTTCGGAGATTACGTACTCTACGTAAAATTTTCTGACGATCCCGCATCACTGGCCGATGATGACGAAGTCATGTACATCTGCCGCGAGGACCCGGTAATTGACATCGCTCAGGCCGTTTATGATTATATCAACCTGTGTATCCCTATACAGGTGATACATCCCAAAACAGCCGATGGCCACGAAGGGTGCAACCCGGAGGTTTTGAAATACCTGCGTACGTCTGCGCACGAAAAAACCGATGATAGCGAGGTGGACCCCCGCTGGGCGGCTCTGAAAAAACTTAAAGATTAAAAAATTAAATAATATAAATTTATTGCCATGCCTAATCCGAAACACCGCATCTCAAAAGCCAGAAGAGATAAGCGCAGAACGCACTACAAAGCTACCGCGCCCACGCTGGGTGTTGACCCCACTACCAACGAAACCCACCTGCTGCACCGCGCGCATGAGAGCGAAGGTAAGCTCTACTACCGCGGCAAGGTGGTAATGGAGTTGAAAAAATAAAACCAGCTCCCTGCGCTGAACGATGTATCCGGGTGGCGTAACGCCACCGGAGATTTTTGTATAGTTATACTACAACTGAGCAGTGCAGCGTACCATCACAGCACATTGTTGGTTTGTTCCTTTATTTTCTCCAGTTCATCTTTCATACTCACCACTAATTTCTGCATGGCGGCATCATTGGCTTTACTGCCGATGGTGTTTATCTCGCGCCCGATTTCCTGCGCTATAAAATTTAACTTGCGGCCTTTCACATCCTCCACGCTTTCGGCTTCCTGCATAAAATGGGCACAATGCGCCTGCAGGCGTGTAAGCTCCTCGCTAATGTCCAGCTTCTCTAAATAGTATATTACTTCCTGCTCAAACCGGTTTGGGTCTATCTTGTCGGTGGGGATAAACTGCTCCAGATTGTGATATAGCCGGTCCCGGATTTCCTTCACCCTTCGCGGGTCTTCATCCTTAATTTTGGCAGCCAGTGTTTCAATGTTGCGAATGCGCTGCAGCAAATCCGCAAGAGTGGCTTTTCCTTCCGACTCGCGAAAAGCATTCACCTCTTTTGCCGCCATAAACACTGCCTGCCGAATAGCGTTCAGTTCCTCCTCGCTCGGCTCTTCGTGGCTCTCCCCTATCACATCAGGCATCTGGAGGATGGTGGGCAACAGGCGCTCGGTGCTCACGCCCACTTCGGCAGCTATGCTCTTAAACTCGTTGAAATAAGAAATAATCAACTCGCGATTGATGGAAATTTCAGACGAAGCCGTGTTGTGCTCCAACGATACAAACACATCAATTTTACCGCGTTGCAGCAGCGAGGCCAGATGATTGCGCAACTCGTACTCAAATGCGCGGTACTTTGAGGGCAACTTCACCGTCAGGTCCAGTCCTTTCTGACTGTTGAGCGATTTGATTTCAACGTTAATAATCTTATCGTCAATGTTCGTACTGGCTTTGCCAAAGCCGGTCATAGATTTAAGCATACGCACGAAAATACAAGGGAATATCGTATTAAC